>JABXGY010000194.1 GCA_016550395.1 archaeon
GCTTTTTGGTATTTTTTCTCAGTTTTTTCTAATTCAATTTGCAGTTTCCGAACCCGGACAGCTAGCTTGTTATTTTCATCTCGGAGTTGGTGGAGTTTTTGTTCAGCTGCTTGGAGTTCGGTTCGTAGGGCATGAACATGTTGTGGGGCTTGACCCCCGTTGGCATCGACACTAAGCTGTTGGAAACGTTCAACAGCCGCTTTAATTCGTCCTGCAAAATCTGTTCGTAGACGTATTCTGCGTTTTTCAAGCTCCTCAAGGGTTTGTGGCTCGGCGAAATCCAGAGGATTAAAGCCTGTGGCACCATGTGTTGTTTCACGGGCGCGAACATCAAGAATTACAGGGACCTGTACTGCATCACCAGCAATAACGGCTTGACCCGTATCAAGGCGTTGGATATCTTCAACCCAATCCTTAGAGATGCCTTCAGTACTTGTTACAGTGATATCCACGTCTCGGACATCAGTAAGTTGATGAATGATCCAGGTGCCTACTTGACTGCGAACTGTAGTGTCTAGGAGCTGTGGTTTCTGGGTGATTACTACGAGATTTGCTGCAAATTTTCTTCCTTCTTGGGCAATGAGCCGCATCATGCCGGTTGTTGCGGCTTTTCCTCGATTTGGTGCGAGGAGATGTGCCTCATCGACAAAACAATAGAAGGGTGGTATTTCACGATTTACGGCGGCTTGATACAGGTCATTTAATATTTCCTGGGATAGCGCTTCTTGAATACCTAAATCTAATCCTCGAAAGTTGATAATCGTTCCTTGACCAGAGACAATCAAATCCTTTGGGTGAGTTCCAAGAAGAGCTTCGATAGGAAGGTCTGCGCCAGGATTTGCATGTAGATCAGCAAATTCAATGACGCTCATCTCATAACTTCGTGGTTCCACATTAAACCGTTCATTACCCTCCTCCGCAGGAATCTTCAAACTGGAATACTCACCATGTCGGTCCAAGACAACTATCGGAATTCCTTTCTTCAAGAATTCCTCCATAATCACCGCAGTTGTGTAACTCTTTCCACTACCCGTTTTCCCAACAATAAACAATCGACCAAGCTGTTTAACAGGTAAACGTACAGGAACTGTGTGACCTGAAAGTTGACCTGCATACACTGACTCCTCAACAGGAATATTGATGCCTAAGGCTGCGCTGACAATTCGTGGGCTGGCCTTATAGACTAACATCTCGGGATTAAAAGGGGTTCGCGGCATCGGACCAACAACAACACACTGCCCGATGGTATTCCCTTTCTCACGCCACAATTCCTTGCAGAGGAGTAAATACTCTTCACCTTGATGAGTAATTGAAACAAAATCGTTTCGTCCTACTTCTCCCAGCTTTGTTATCCGAATCCTAAGCGTATGCGTCGTCGTTTTACCAATTATTTCAGCGACGGGATCTAATTTCTCAGCCTTGGCTGATGAGGCTGAAGAGTTCTCTACTTTAGTAGGAGGTTCATCAGGTGGATTCGAAGACATCAAAATTACCTCTTGCGTGTAAAGCTTTTGAAAGCACGCCCTTATAGACTTCGCGTGCTAAGATAAGCTTCATCTTTTTCGACCATTTTCTCTTAGCGAACTAAATAGGCTCTACATTTTCTACTTTAAAGCGCTGAAGACGTAAATTCTTATAGTCGGGTGCAACAGAACACTTTTTTCCTCATTTCCCACAGTTCTGTAAGAGGGTTTTTTACCTTGTCAACAGAGATTCCAATTGGGGAACTATCACCTAGTCTTGCCTTTGGGGCCGCATACTTCTGCATTTCTTCCATAGGTACACGCCTCACAAATATTGCGGAAACCTATACAGAAGAGGGCTTCTTTGGTACAGCCACAGTAGCCTTCCGTATGCCTAACACCAAGGATCGGTTAGAAATAACACTCCTCGTTGACTCAAAATCTCCCGCCATCCAACTTGAACTTAGTGGAGGAGATGAAGAAAAACAACCAGAATACCTTAACGAAATTGCACAACGAATTACAGAAACTTTGAACCGTTTTAGTAGTGTTCCAGGAGTCAAGTTATCCCATGCTTCTAAGGCTGTCGTCGTTGAACGGAAAATTGACGAGTCACTCAATCAACTCCTAACTGACCCCGATTATCAAAAGGTTTATGTCAAAGTCGCTGACGCTCGTGAACGTCTAATTCGTATTGGTGGTGACTTCCAACCAGCTACCCTTGAAATGGGCGCTATATTGGAGCCCCTGGCAGGTAAAACCGGACCTATTCCACAAGAAGAGCATGAAGAGCTAGCCTTAAACCTGCTCCGATGGAAAAAAGAGATTAAGAAAATCGTAAACCAACTAACAACAGAAACCGACGAAGAATAACCTTTACAGGACTATACGCCATACCGCCACTTTTCTACCTTTTTATCCTTTTTTGTCTGCTTCTTGAATAGCTTATAGTGTTTTTGACACAAATACGTCCGTCGAGCTCGTTCATCCTTCAACGATGCCCCTGTTGGTTGAAGTGCCTCTCTTGCTTTATCTGTGGCGAAGGATCGAACCGCTTTCTCCTCACATCCTTCCACACTACAAACTGCGCCCTGCTTCACCTTACCCATTCAACCACACTCCAAATAGCTCTAACCATACTCCACCTTGATAGCATCTTGGCCACATTTTGCTACGCAATCTAAACATAGAATGCAGTCAGGACTGTAGATTTTTCCAAAAGGGCGTTCCATCACATCAATACCAACTGGACATGCAGTTTTGCATCGTTGTCGATCGCAGGTGGGTCCCAGACATTCAGTGGCTGATCGAGACACGGTGAGGAAACTGAATTGTCCAACAAGGCCCATCATGGCACCAACGGGGCAGATCCAACGGCAATAGGGGCGCCGGATAAAAAGGGCAATGCAAATGATAATTGCAAGGAAAATAATTCGGATCCACATAAGGGGTTCCCAAAAAATGGGTAGGGGATTCCACTGCGTGAGGATTGGAGAGATAATTCCAAATATCCAAAGGTAGGGAAGAATGACGAAGAATGTTCCCGAAGGGCTAAGGACAGCCCAAAAGGCAGTACCGAAGGCTCCAAGAGTGGTCACTAACCCCTGTTCTATTCCAAGAAATGTCCAACTCCCGACCCAAGCTACCATAAAGAGGGTGATGAAAAGGATGATGTATTTAATTCGAGAGAGTTGCCGGTCAGTATTTTTTGAGGGATATCGAGTTCGAATCGGAGTGAGAGAGCAGAGGTCTTGAACAAAACCAAAGGGGCAAATCCAACCGCAGAAACTTCGACCTACTAAAATAGGAACAATGAAAATAACACCAACAGCGATGTAGGGAAACACGCCTGCTTGACCGATGAATTGAATCATGTCAAAGTACCCGGTTGCGGTGCCTTGTGCTATTCCTTGTGGCATATCAAAAGGCATAGGAATGTATCCGAAAATTGGGATTAGGTACGCGACCCCTGAGAAGATAGTGGAGAACAGGGGGTCGTATCCTAATACAAAAACAATACCTGCATAGAATAATAATAGAAAGGCGATGAGCTGAACGACGAATCGAATAATGTGAATGGCAAGCAATTCGTCAAATGCTTTCTTCACCCAGTAATGAAGGGTTTTATGTGGACGGCTCTTTTCCAGAAGGATTTTCTTCCATCGGGTAAATACTCGGCCAATGCGAACCCAGAAGCGTTCTGTTTCCTCTGGTATTTCGATATCGTTCTCGCTCATATTCTTACTCTCCTCAGGGTGGTAGCGGTTGTGGGAAGTAAGGGGCATATGCATCGGAGAAGACTTGGAGCCATGAGCGAACGATCTCATGTTGCCCAAGACTTAATCCGAAAGCGAGGGCTGCAAAACCTATGCAGAGGATGGCAATGGCAATGACTCGTCGGTTCATGAATACTTACCTCTGGTGAGAGGTTCAGAAATGCACTAGCGTATAAAATGTTTTGCGTTGAGTCGAGCTTTTCTCCTCCACAAGGAGAATTTTGTTAGAAGTCGCGTAGAACGGCTTCAAAGATCTCTACCTGGTGTCCAAGCACCTTCGATCGCTTCTCTAATTGTACTTTTCGGGACTTATAATCCGCTTCTTTGACTTCACCCACAGAGTGGCGAGCATCTAACAGTGATAATTCATCACGAACTGCCTTATACTGAGCCTTGAGTAGTGCCAGCCATTCACGAGCAATAATAACTTGTTCTTGGTATTGAGCATCAGTTTCTGCCTGATTCTTCCGATACTCTTCCTGGAGTCGTAAATAGACACTTTCGCGAACTTTCCCCTCCTCCTTAAGCCCCTCCAACTTCTCAATTCGTTCTTTCCACCGGTGTCGCTCCTTGCCGGCCTTTTCAAAATCGAATTCTTTCACCTTGGCTTGGAGTTTCTTTTCACGACCTTTCAAAGCCTTAATCTTCTTTTGCAACGGTTTGATTTCCTTTTCCAACTCAGCAATCGACCGATCACCCTGCTCTAACTCTTTATCGAGATTTTCTAATTCCTTAAGGAGCTCAGTTTCTTCTTCTTCCAAGCTCATCAATTCAGATCGAGCTTCCAACTGAGTGAGCACTTCGGCAGGCACTTCAGTAACAGGCTCCCGATCTGGCATCACAGGCGCTGCCCGACTCGTTGTCACCGGGCGCGACACCGGTGTCGACACAGACGGACCTAATTTGGCACCACAATATTTACAAAACTTCGCTGAATCCTTCACTGATTGTCCGCAGTTAGAACACACACGTGGCATACACTCACCTGCCGAATCTCTTATAATTTCATACCTAAAATCCTTCGCTAACTCAGAATTTACATTACAAAAAATATCAAAAATTCCGTAAAGTATATGCCCACGAAGTTAGCACCACTACATGAACATAAGAGGGACAAGACCCATGCAATTCGATCTATTTAGCTTCATCCTAACCTATTGGTGGATTATCGTAATCCTCATCTTCATCATCATACTCCTCCTCATCGTCCCCTTCATCAAAATCCTGAAAGAGTACGAACGCGCCGTCATCTTCCGACTCGGACGCGCCGTACCTGGCGTCAAAGGTCCCGGAGTAGTCATCTTGCTACCCATTCTCGACAGAATGGTCAAAGTTGATCTCCGCGAACAATACTTCGAAATCGAACACCAACGCTGTATCACCAGTGACAACGCCCCTGTCGACATCGACCTCCTCATCTACCACCGCGTCATCAACGCCCGAGATAGCGTCCTCCGCATCCGCGACTTCAGTGGCGCTGCCCTCGGCATCAGCCAAACCACCCTACGCGCCGTCGTAGGCGACATAACCCTCGACGACGTCCTCGCCAAACGCGAATACATCAACAGCATACTCCGCGAAAAACTCGACGAAAATACCGAACCATGGGGTGTTAAAGTAACTAAGGTGGAAATCCGTGAGATTCTTCCGCCTACGAAGGTGAATGAGGCGATGATCATGCAGATGGAAGCCGAAAGGCGCCGTCGTGCTATGGTTACGGAGGCTGCGGGTAAACGTGAGGCGACGATTGCTGTTGCTGAGGGTGATAAACGGTCTGCGATTCTGAAGGCTGAGGGTGACAGGGAGGCTTCTATTCTTCGTGCTGAAGGTGAAGCGCTGGCTTTACAGAAAGTCTTCGATGTTGCTAAAGGTATTGATGAGAAGACAATGACGATTCAGTATCTGAATACCTTACAGGCTATTGGGGCAAGTGAGAGTACGAAGTATGTGATTCCCATCGAGTTTACCCAGCTGGTTGCGCCGATTCAAAAATTCTTGAAGGCTGTCAAATAGGATGGTTTACGATAGTCCCTGAGCCAGGTAGTCGATCTGCCTGGTTCAGCGTCTCATATTAAGTGCTATTTGGCGGCGGCTTGAATCTTTTCTTTGGCTGTTTCTCGGGTATCGTTATCCAAGACAGTGGTGTAGGAGTCATAGCCAGGTAGGCCTGTGGTAATTTCTTCAATGAGGAGCATAAGGGCTTTTTCGGCATCAAGGTCCCGTACTTCGAGGCTGGCGTCATCAAAGATGAAACTTGCTTCTTTCCATTTCCCTTCTCCGATTTGATACATCAAATACA
>JABXGY010000195.1 GCA_016550395.1 archaeon
AGGAATGCATCTAGAAAGGAGATGACACCACTATTGAGGATTTTAAGAAAATAAGTTGCTGCAAGCGGGTAGGCAATTCCGATAACAAGAAAGGGGATGTACACGATTCTAGCTTGCCGTTTTTCGGTGTCAGTTTGGGGTGGAACATGATCTGTGATTTCAGGAGGATAATCACTCATCGCCCACACACGGGGACTCAAACCCCTCATAATAGCAAAGAGATATAGCGTAAAGATGATTGCAAAAATTGTTGCATGAATTAGAATATAGGAAAATAACATCAGAGATTTACACCCCTCTAGCTAGAAAGGCGTGACTGGTTCTGGCATGGGCATCCCAACGAAGCCGATCAGGCGTTTATACATTTCCAGATACTGGCGACCCCGAACTGTAACTCGGAATTGCCGGCGGCTATCCTCTTCCACAACCTCAACAAGACCACGTTCCTCAAGAAACGCAAGCGTTGTCTTCGCTCGGTCCACTGGTAGATTAGTTGACCGAGCCGCCCGTGTGAGTGGACAATAGCCATGAATGATGATAATCCGTATGAGCATTGCGTAGATATCATAACGCGTTCGTTTATGGATGGGACCTTCCTGAGCCATACTTAATCACCAGATACCAGGCACTGTGAACTAGTAGAGTGTTGTCTCTATAAAAAAAGCGTCCGAATTTCGCTTTTTACAGACATAATAGGGTCGAATCCCAGTCGTCGAAAAGGTTTTTCTAGGGTTACTCTGAAAGGGTCGAATACAACCCTATAAAACCAACATTTTGAGGCAACACACATGGGAAAACGAATAGAAGAAATCACCCAGCTTCTCGATGAACTCGAAGTCAAATACGAACTCAAAGACGAAACCGTCGTCGCCCTCTGGAAAACCGACAAATGGGAAAACCTCGTCGTCAACTTCATCTTCTCCCCTAACGAAATCTGGTTAACGATAGTAGGATGGCGCAAATTCCCTCAACTCTCTGATACCGATGCCACGGAATTCTACAAGAAATTATTACAAGAGAGTTGGAACTATAATGGTGTGAAGTATTCATTGGACCCTGATGGTGATTTGGCGGTTGTTGTTGAGACGGCGGATATGGATTTAACTAGGGATGAGCTTTCTCGGTATATTCGTCAGGTGCTGAATGCTGCTGATGAGATGCATGATTGGGTTTCAATTGAAGCCTGGAAGGAATAAAAAAATCAGTTTAGATTGGAATATTATTTACTCTTGGTGAAGCTAGTCGAATTTTACTTTGATTTCATTCCTCGATCGAGGTTTAATCCAAGTGTTTTCAAGACGTCTGCAATTTTGACAAGGGTATTGACGCAGCCATCACGGAGAAGGAGGATAGCGCGTCCTACTACCCCGAGTTTTTGGAGCAGTAGTCCTCCTAGGAGGGCTTCTTTTTCGCAGGCGATACCGAGGATGGCGTGGGGTTGGCTAAAGTCGATGATTTTTTGGACCATGGTGCCTCCTGGTAGGATGTATACGCCCTTGTAACCGAGGTTTTTTGCAGCCTTGGTGATTTGGTTGACTTGACAATCGGGGTTGCAATGTTGGCAGACATAACCATGTTCACCGAGGGGAGCTTTACAATCGGTTTTGCGAAGGCATTGGGGGACTAAAACAATCCGTTCTTCGAGGGGGGTTGCTTCGAATTCTTTGTGGTTAACGTTGTTCATCTTCTGAATGTATGCATGGATGACTTCCTTTTCGGAGCAGCCATTTTCTTCGGCTTCTCGTTTTATTCGAGTAAATACTTCGAGTTCTAGTGACGAATCGACCATGAATAGGAACTCCAAGCAAGAGAGGAAATTCTGAGGGGATTAACTCATTGTTTAGCGTACCTATATATGTATCAGAAGAGCCAGTGAATTCAGTCACAGAAAGTGTGTAGAATGGATGCTGAAAAGACTGGTACCATCTTCATCCTCGTTGGCCTGTTTGTTTATGGCATTCATCCAGTAGTAGTGGAATTTGGTGGGATACTTATGGCTCCACTACTCTTTGCCTCTACAGCGGCCCTGATCGCTGGTGCAATCGCTCTAATTTTAGCCTTGAAAGCTAATCCATCATTCATAAAGCAGATCTCTCGGTCGGATCAGCTGCGTCTCATTATGGCTGGCGTTCTTGGCACCTTTTTGGCATTTACATGCTTGTTTCTGGGATTACAATTTACGAGTAGTAATAATGCGGCAGTGATATTACGAGCAGAGCTAGCTTTCGCATTACTCTTTGGTTTTCTCTTTCTCGGTGAAACGATATCGTGGCGTCAAGCAGCAGCAATGATTCTGATGATCATCGGTGTGTTACTGGTTATCACAACCACTCAACTAACTACAATTGGAATTGGTGATTTCCTTATCCTCATCACACCAATAGCTTGGGCAGCAGGGCATACCTTTGCCAAACCCGCTCTGAAGCGCATTGCACCCTGGACCGTGGTTGCCTACCGTAATTTGGTGGGCGGAGTTCTCCTTCTTTTATTAACTACAGGTTTCATTTTGATAGGAGCCCCACCCATTTTAACTCCTAATATCGTGGTAATACTCAGTATCATCCTCATTGAAGCAATTGTAATTCTCCTGGCTCACAGTCTTTGGTATGCTGGGATAAGTCGCATTAATCTCGGGAAAGCTACAGCACTTATTGCACCTGCACCATTAGTTACCTTTCTCATATCTGCCCTCGTCTTTCGAATTCTCCCCACACCCTGGCAACTTATTGGTGCTGCACTTGTCATATTGGCGACCACATTAATTAGTCGAGAAGTAAGTTTACGTCGCACCACTGAACCAGAAACTCTCTGAACTTGCTATCAATAACTAATTTGTCATAACAATTACCTCTTTAAACTAAGAAGTTGAGAAAGAGGCATTTCTGAAGTGATTGGAATGACGGATAAGACGCAAGCATTTCCACTGGAATCTCTGCTATCTGCACGACGTTTGTTATCTCCGCAGCTAGTTGATGAACGTATTTATTTCATTAGTGATATGAGCGGGATGTATAGTTTGTTCGTAATGGACAAACATGGCAGTATCCCTGAGCCCCTGCTCCCAAGGGGTCTAGCCCTACAAAATCCCCATCTTATGGCAGGATATAATTTTCAAGTTGTTCCTTCACTTAGCAAGACCGTGGTGATGGTCGACAAAGATGGTGATGAGAATTATCAACCCTGCTTCATCCCTCTCACAGGTGGAGTGCCGGAACCCATTTTTGGTGACCGTTATGCTGGGCAACAATTCATGTTCATTAACTATGATAAACCAACTGCAACAGCATATTTCACCATCGATGATCGGAAAAACCCTGAGATGGAAACCATTCAAGTTGATCTTATTTCAATGAAAACTCAATCTTTGGGCACGAGTATTTATGGCAATTATCCGATTGGCTATTCCAAGAATCAAGACACCGTCATTCTTGTTGACACCATATCAGCAAATGATGACATTCTGTATATCTGGAACAAAGGGGATAAAGAACGAGCCCTTCTCTTTGGCACTCCTCTTGATTTGCGAGAAGAAGGACAAGAATACCCTTTGCTAGGTATTGGTCGCTGTTTCTTCATCCAAAACAATTCGGGACTGATTTTTACTACGACAGTTCACGATGATAAGGGTGGTATCGGGTATCTAGAAGTAGCCAATCCGTGTACAATTCTTCCTGTGAAATTCACGGGTATAAAACATAAGGGAGTAGGGGAGTTGAATTGGATGCAACATGTCCATCAAAACATCTATTTGATTGGCTATAATATCGAGGGATGTAGTTGGGTATATCAAGCAGAGCTGAACGAATCTGTTGTACCACCCAAATTCAAATTTACTTTGCCAGTGACGGGTCCAGCTCCATTAAAAGATGGCGTTGAATTAGGCATTGAACCCGGAGTGCATACATCAAAAACTACCCCCAAGATTGAGTATGTAGCTGCATTTACCACTGCAACTTCTCCCTCCCAGTTATACCTTATCAACCCACAAGTAAAGAAGAACCGCGTCATCCAACTTTCCAAAGAACGGATATTAGGAATTGACCAAAAATTTCTCGCCCCAGGAGAAGATGCTAGTTTTCCCAGTTTTGACGGGCTTCATATCTCAGCACGTTTATATCTTCCCGCGAAATCTCTCGGTCACAAAGAACCCCATCCCTTAATCTTATACGTCCATGGCGGACCCCAAAGTCAAGAGCGCCCCGACTTTACCTGGTTCTCAATGCCGCTCATCCAATATTTCACCTTGAACGGATTTGCCGTCTTTGTCCCCAATGTCCGTGGCAGTAGGGGCTATGGGCAAGCTTACATGAAACTTG
This sequence comes from archaeon, assembly GCA_016550395.1. Taxonomy (GTDB): domain Archaea; phylum Asgardarchaeota; class Hermodarchaeia; order Hermodarchaeales; family Hermodarchaeaceae; genus Hermodarchaeum. The sequence goes on from JABXGY010000195.1 coordinate 4,317, forward strand.
TGGATCGTGATTGGGGTGGCGATGATGCCAAGGATCATATTGAGGGCTTGAAACACCTTGAGAAGGATAAACGAATAGATTCCACTCGACGGGCTGTGACCGGTCGAAGTTATGGCGGTTATATGACCCTATGGTTGTCTGCTAACTACCCCGAATATTGGCAAGCCTCCTGCGATATGTTTGGTCCTTATAATCTATTGACCTTCACTGAGCGACTTCCTAAGACATGGCAAACTTGGGTCCACCACGCTATTGGTCACCCAGAAAAAGACCGAGAGTTCTTCATTGAACGGTCACCCGCAACCTATTTTCATCAGGTAAAATCTCCGATGCTTATCATCCAAGGTGCCAATGATCCTCGAGTAGTGGAAGCAGAATCAGCAGATGTCGTAGATCAACTCCGAAAACAGGGAGTAGATGTTGAATACCTAGTTTTTGCTGATGAAGGTCATGGGTTCGGAAAAGTTACTAACTTGATGACAGCTTACAAACGGATTGTTACGTTCTTCAAGCAGCATTTGATGATTTGACCAATGTGAAATATGGTGTCGAATGACCTAGAAACATTCGACAGTTGGCGATTTTTGCGTTCCTGTAACGGCAAGGTTTATAACCATTTTTTGTCAAACCACGCCAACAGAACGAGAATCTGTTATTCTTTTCCCTGGAATACCAAAAACTGGCCCAAGTTAAAAACCAACTAATGAAAGGCGAAACCTCCCATGATACTGCTGGACCCACTGAATGTTCTGATTGTTCTTGTCATCTTGGGTGTCCTGGCAGTGATTGCGTACAAGACTCATATCGTTACAAAATCTGGACTTGTTGCAGCGTACTTCCTTGGGCTAGCGATTTGGTTATTAACCTCCTGGACGTGGTTTCTGATCGTTCTTATCTTCTTCGCTGTAACCGCCCAATTCACTCATTATAAATATAAGATTAAACGGCAACATGGAGCCGCCCAAGAGAAAGGTGGTGCCCGAGACTGGTCTCATGTTCTTGCAAATGGAGGGTTACCGCTAAGTATCATAATTATCGGATTCTTAACCATTGTTTTATTTGGGCAAATGAACGCATTTGGTCGACTTGAAGTTGGATTAGGTCCTCTCATTATTCCTGCCCCGTTAGTAATTGCTGTAAGTTTCGCTGCTTTCTTAGGAGCTGTTGCGACTGCCACTGCAGACACTCTTGCCACAGAGATTGGTCTACTTAACCCATCACCTCCGAGACTCATAACAAAGCCATGGAAAGTTGTACCTCCAGGGACTTCAGGCGGGGTTTCGTTAGCAGGAGAACTCGCGACATTAATGGGAACATTACTTATTGGTGGTATCGCGGCTTTGCTTGCCGCTCCATTTTGGATTAACTTTTTTGGGATATCCCTGATGCCAGAAATTACAGGATTCGCTCCGGTTACAATGATTATTGTCGCAATGGTTGGAGGGGTTGTGGGCTGTGCTGTCGATAGTATATTGGGAGCAACGATTCAGGGTATGTGGTCGTGTGATGTGTGTGGGAAACAAACTGAAAAGAAACACCATTGCGGTGAACCCGCGATCTATCTGCGTGGTAACCGCTTTTTAGATAATCACATGGTCAATATTGTCTCTTGTCTGATGGGTGCATTCGTGGCCATCGCTCTCTATTTATTCTTGTTTGGCATCGGCTTTGCCTAAGCAATCCATTAGATCTCCAAGTTGAATAATTTAAGAAAATTACTTGGTATAAGGTTGAAATGAGATGGAATCGTCTCTCGTTTTCATTCCTCTTGTAGGGAATAGAATAAAGTTACTTTAGACGTATATGGTCTAGATCTTCAACTTGTAGTTTACCAATGTCAGCTGCAGTCTGTAAAACCTGTTCTAGTTCTTGTTGGTCAACATCAAGTGTGAAGTATTTCTTAAGTCCTTGAAGGATGTCCTTAGTACTTAGTGTTCGGTTCTTGTCATTATCGAAGAGTTTGATGGTTAGGTTGCGAAGATCTTCGAATCGGTTCCAAAACCAAATAAACCAGACCCAATCACTTTCTTTGACAGTATAATAATCGGGTTCGATCTCTGAGACGGTTAGATAAAGCATTACAGCGAGTCTCACTTCTTTAGCGCCAAGGTTTTTAACATATTCAAGGGTTTGAACTGCAGACCGCCCCGTATCAACGATATCATCGATTACTAGAACGCGTTTATCCTTTACGGGCAAAGGGGATTGAACTGGAATCACAGCATCTTCTTGGTGTTCAGCGGTGGTGTCTAACCAGTGTTCAACTTTGAGAGCATAGAGGTTAGAATTACCCATAAAATCAGACATAAGCCGACCTGGGACAAAGCCACTCCGGGCAATAGCTAATAGCATGTCGGGTTTATACCCTGATTTTGTGACTTTGAATGCAAGCTGCTTTGAGTAATTGTAAATATCTTCGTAGTTGACGAATTGACATTTAATGGGCTCAACCATGAGACACAGCTCCTAACGAACACACCAGCCACCAAAGGATGCACCCCCATAAAAGTGTCTAGCTCAGCAAAAAATGTATTATGTTAGGTAGAATAGAATCTGAGAACACGAAGTGCCCGAAGAGTAATCCATTTTGAAGGCTGTCCTTTCTTTTCGATGTCATGCCAAAATTTACCATTAAAGCTATGTTTGAGCAACCATTTCCCATCGGGTTGTTGTGTTTCCAAAACGAGATTGAGTGCATCTCCTGTACGTGAATCACGGATTTTTAACCGAGCCAAGGTGTCAAGAATTTCGAGGGCATCAGAATTGTAGAATAATGGAAAACCAAAACGTTTCCACCCTGCTTTTTCCTTTCGGCTTCCATCTGGATTTCTAAGATATTTATAGATACTATTTTCCAAGATGACTTCCACGACTTGATTAATGATATTGTTGATTGCGCGAGACCGATGTTGTTTTGAAAAAACAGAGAAGCATTTGAGGACTTTGCATAACCCCATATAACATAAAGGTGGGAAGACTGCTTCTTTATTAATAGGATAAGCGCGACATTTCCATCCACGCTGGTTTTCGTCAAAATGGTCAACGAGAAACTGAATTGTTTTTTGAGTGCGTGAATCGTCGAGATAATCAAAGTGAGCAAGGTAGTAAAGGATGTTGGCATCAAGGCAACAGGTGTCACTAATTTTACTTGCATAGCCCTTAGCTGTTTTTGGACGAACGGTGCTAAAATGACCTGAGTCAAGCTGGAAGGTGAAAAGATCTTCAATTCCTCGTTCAATCGCTGGTGACCGTTTGAGCCCAAACTCTGCTAAAATGAGAAGAGTATGCGTTGTGGCTGTATATTTGTTTGCGTAGATATGACCAGGTTTGCCCCAGTAACCCTGGGGGGCTTGTGCTGCGAGAATAGCCTGAACGACAGGTTCCTGTGTGATAGCCTTTTGAGCGGTTTGAACCTCATTACTTGTTGGTTCTAGATCCATAAGATGTTGCAAAGCCCAATATCGAACACTAGGACTTGAAGGTTCTAAAAGCCATTCGAGGACATCGGTTCGAGCAAGGTCATCATAATTCATAGCATATGAAAGGATAACCTATCATAAAAAGTGTTAATTCGCCTTTAGTCATAGTCTCTATTACATCCACTCAACATCAATGCTGGATACATGCGTTATGAATCAAACAGCACCTTGCAAAGCCTTCCCACAATCACACTTATCCTGTTTAAGAGACATGG
>JABXGY010000196.1 GCA_016550395.1 archaeon
CACCCTATTATCTCTTACTGAAGATTTGATTGTACGCTGTCAAGTGGGGTCAGAATCTGGAAAAAGGGCTTGCATAAACTGATTTACCAGTCAATCTTAATCTCAATCGGAATCTCCAAGGGTACTGACTCCAAGACTTGCTCTCGATTGTGCACAATGATATAGACCCGGATTCTTACTTTCGTGCCGTGGGCCTTCGCATAGTTAATCTCCGGTTGGAGTTTATCCCGTTTGTTCTTACTGGTGCGTTTATCGCCGACACACTTCAGGTTCACCGGCACACCATCCGCTGCAATATAATCTGGTTCCCCATGGCTAGACCGGCGACCTTCACCCTTCACAAAATCTTCGAACCAGAAGCCCATGGGTCCCTCATGGATCTGGCGCAGCTGCCCCAAGAAACGCAAACGGCAATGGCATGAACAGTTCGTTCAGTAACTTGTGGATTGTTTTGCTATTTCACTGGACTCCTACTTCAAGATGCTGTTGCATTAATCTAAACCTTTTTATTCGACACATCAAGAATATCTGTTGAGGGAATACCATTCATTCTCACATTAGTTGGTGGGGTTCTAGTTTTTAGCGTCCTTCGGTGGCGAACACACCGTAAGCTTGCACCCTATCTGGTTACGCTGGGTGTCATGCTTCTTTTCGCGGTGTTGGAAACGTGGTTCGTTATCTGGCAGCCCGAGCTGGGGCGACATGATCTAGAAGTTGCCGTCGCTAAGTTTTTCGCCTTCCCTTACACCGTAGATATTCATCGATCGTGGGGCTTGATGAATAGCGAATGGCTAGTTATCGACATCCGTTTCGGACCTTTTCAATTATTCTTCTTTGTATCCCCTTTAGTTAGTTGGTATTCTGCGGAATGGGTGTTCTGGTTTACCCAGATCCGGATTGTCGCCTTTCAGATCGTTTTTAATTTTCACCTCATCGCCCTCCTCCTCCTTATGTTCATCTTGACCAGTGTTGACGTCATCTATAGGCGATTCCACGTACGAGCAGTCACCAAACACACAAGAAAAATGGAGAAGGTGAACTTGGTTTTGTAAAGTTTTAACATTAAACTCCAAGTTCTGTTTACTTTTAGACGTTATTACGTGAAACCTCCTGCTTTTGGATAGAATGCATAAGGTAGAAAACAATCATCTAAGATATAAGGATGAACTTATTGGAATAACATACTTCTGAGGTCGTGCAAAATTGGATCCGTTGGATAAGAAAATCCTTTGGGAACTCCATGAAAATTGTCGTGTCTCTTACCAAACATTATCTAATATTCTTGGGATATCAGCAAATGCCGTCAAAAAGCGTGTTGCCAAACTAATCGATACAGGCGTCATTCATTCATTTACAGCCTTGCTCTCATTTGAAAGGATGAATTCAGAAGCACTAATTGGGCTAGTATACACAGATGGCTATGAAAAAGAGACCCATTTTATTCAAGAGTTAGGCAATAACCCCATGGTCCATGTTGTCGGAACCATTGCCAGTGGGAGTGGTGGAGCCTATAACTTTACAGCCCAGTACATCGGGGCTCAAGGATTAGCAGAACTTGGAAGACATGTCCGTACACTTGACCATGTAACTGACACAGAGTTATTTCCCCTCCTAATGCCAAAAGATCATATCTTATCAAAAGCGCTTCCTGTTCATCTGAAAAAGATCAGTGGTAACTTTTCTAACGCAGACCTTAAGGTACTACGATGGTTAATTGATGATCCACGAATGTCCATAAGTGACGTGGCAAATAATACCGGTCTAACCGCTCGGCGTGTCGGACGGACCATCCAACAACTCATGGATAAAGGTGTTATGTTTTCTGTGCGTTGGAATCTTAGTGCCGGTGGTTATGATTTGATATCAATTCGCACACGAATTGATGAGAAGAAGAAATCGATTAATGAGGCTACCGAATGGGTTCGTTCAAAGTTCCCTGAGGAATTCTGGATGAATTATATTTCTGCTGACGCGCCTTTGGTATTTTTCAGTTTTGTTGTATTGAATATGCGGGTTGCGGAAAGAATTGGACGGGCTATTAAGGAAGCCGATTTTGTGAAATCTACGATCATTTCGGTTCAGTTTTCTGAAACGAAGTTTCCTTGGCTCGGTACTCTAAAACTAAGAGAGATGATAAAAGAAGCTAATTTGGACTAAATAGTTCGATAGTTTAGGTGATAGAATGGTGTGGCAGCTTTTCCTCTCTTGGGTACTTATTGGATTTCTTCTCATTTTATTCTTTGTATGCATTGTGCTCCGAGTTATCCGACACTATTACAAGTTCCCAATTCCTTCCTTTCTCACCGAAGCTATCGATAATCCTATCCGTCGCCGATTTTTACAAAAACCAATGGTGCTAGCTGACCGAATAGGTCTTAAACCAGGTATGATTGTGGTTGAGATTGGACCTGGTAAGGGGAGTTATACTAAAGTCATCGCTGAACGTGTTTTACCTGATGGCAAAGTTTATGCTATTGATATACAAGAGGCTGTGATTGCCCGTCTGAAAAAACGTGTTACTGAAGAGGGAATCCCGAATATCATTCCCCAAATTGATAACGCTCATAGATTATCCTTTGCTGATATGAGCGTTGATCGTGTCTTTGCTCTCGCATGTCTTCCTGAAATTCCTGAACCAGTGAAGGTTCTGCGAGAAGTATATCGTATTCTTAAACCGGATGGGCTTGTTTCGTTAGCTGAGTTCGCTCCAGACCCAGATTATCCTCTTCGCCGTACTGTAAAACGTTGGGCAACAGATGCAGGTTTAGAATTGCATAGTGAATATGGTAACTGGTTCTCATACCAGCTTAATTTCAAGAAAGGACCTTCTGAGACGTAAAAGCCACATTCTGGAAAAACTGAACAATTACAATTATCAGAGATTTTTCCAAAATGATTTCATCTGGATAAACGCGAACCCATTTCCCACGTTAGTGTGCGTTCCTCCAACCTCCTATGATGCTGCTACAAATGTGAGCGCGCTCGTAGCGAGTACAGATCCAGTTGCCCTCGATTATTGGGCTGCAAATTATATCCTCATGCAAACTGCTCAGCTCAATGGCATCGATAACCTACTTACAATCAATCCTGATAATAGCCAAAGACTAGGCCTCACCTAAGCATTCAGTGTCTGGTTGAACCTTTCGAAAAACGAGCTTGTCAGAGGAGGATATTCCGTAACAACCGATGAAAGTCGAATGAACGTTTATGTTTATCAATTGAATTCGACGACAA
>JABXGY010000197.1 GCA_016550395.1 archaeon
ACGCGTTTGAGATCCAAGATTGGTTAAATTCACTGTTATTTGGAAAGGTATGTTTTGAATAGCATCATTGGGCATCTCAATGAGTGTTAGGATGAATGCAACCTCGACAAAAAGAGGCACAAGTTCACAATAGAGAATTAGGTTGGATGTTGAAATTTGAAGAGTTAGGTTATAGGGTTGTGATGGACAATTGGGGAGAATATGCAGGTCTAGATGGTAGAGATTTTCACCGGGGGCGAGTAGGAGGTTGGTTTTATTGGTGGATCCGACGCGGTATGCTGAGAGACTTAGGTTGATGTTGGTTGGAGTTTCCAAGCTTGAATTAATATTACAGAAGATTGAGAGCCTTTCACCTTGTTGAACTGATGACGCGTATTGTAAGTAGGTTGTACATACAGATAAGGGTGTTAGACTAAATATGGATTCAAGGTCAGGCTCAATGCAGGCACGGATATAATGCGTGGCTGGGTTAGTAAGGAAGAATGGAATATGAGCAATGCCTGATTCATTAGTAACTAGATGGATGAGTTGTGGTTTGGGGAAATATTTACATGTGATGTTTATTTGGACTGGCTGATTAGAGTATCCAGTCCAATTGATAAAATTATAGAAAAGAACATATAGGATAGGAGTGGTTCCAACGCGTGGATTTTTTTGATTAATTCCTTGGCAAATCCCGAACGTGGTTTGACTGATAAGCCATGAAAGACTGTTAGTAGCAATTTTTCCACTATTGGAAGGTTGGGGTGAATTGAGTCCTAAAAAAACAATAGGAATTTGTGTTGATATAGGTGGGAAATAGGCTAGACTGCACCAGGAGGAATTTCCTACAAGGATGAGAATGGGTGTGAAAGGAGCAACCGCATATATGAGTGGACTATTTCTAAAGAGTTGTGCATCTTCCCCCACTAGTAAATGGGGACTTTGAATAATCGGATGAAATGCTTTAAACCCCTCTACTTGGAGTGATTGGGTACCGCTTGAAGTTGTGGCGGTCATAGTTAATTCATGGATTAACTGACCACCAGCTTTTCCGAGAGCAAGAATAGGAATTGAGAGGTTAACTAATCGCTTTGCATAGATAGATGTGATTGCGAGACCTGGATCAAGGACCAGAGCCTGATACTGGTGGAGTGATGGATCAAAGTAATCAGTTAGGGTTATGTTGCCACTTTGGAATAAAGCGGGATACCATTGCGCAAAGTAATTAGGTGGAGTTGGTGGAAGATGGTAGGTTAGTGCTAGAATTGTTGCGATGATTAATCGAGTGGTGTTTAATAGGTTAATCATACTACATTGGGTTTCTGTATCATGGAGAGTGTGTTTGTAGGGGTCAGGGTATTGATCTGTTGAGAGAGTTAGTGAAGGTATAGAGTTGGTATGAAACTTCCATTCTGAAATACTCCAAGCTTGAGAGTTTTGAACTTCTTCCAAAGTATTTGCGCGAGGATTCTCGGTATCTGATAGTGAGAATCCTAGATTAGTACTTGTTGTGGTTAAGTTTGAAAGAAGAGGTTGGACATCTTCGTTAGGGTAGCGATAGATTGCTAGATTCGTAGGAAAGAACATACCCTTGTAGGCAATCTCATCAATATTTAGGACTATAGAAGTAGATTTGTTGATTCCTAATGAGGGAAGTCCATGTTCAAGGAGTTGTGATGATCCCCAAAGTGACAGAGAGCCATTACCCTCTTCACCACTGAGGAATGCAAAGAGGATATTCCAATTCTGATAAATTCCTGGATGTTGAGTTAGTACGCGGATTGTTTCAAGGAGTGTTACGACACCTGATGCATCGTCATTTGCACCTGGGGCGTTTGAGGTTGCGAGACCTAAGAGCGTAAAACGCGCGGAGTCAACGTGACATGTGATGAGTACACTCGGAGCAGCTGGGTTAATGTTCCAGGGCGTAACGTAGAGATTTCGAGTCCAATAGGTTTGGTAGATGTAGTCATTTCCAGTCCAGATTCTTTTGGGTATGAAGAACCAGTCCTCTGTATAAGAAACATCTAGTTGGGATAACGATGAGGCTATCCAGTTAAGTGAGGCATTTCCGTCGATATTGAAAGGGTGACGACTGTCAAAACTCGTTAGAATATTGAGAAGACCCAATAGACGCGTCGCATTAACACGCATCGCTAATTCTCGCTGCCAGTGGGCTAAGGTTGAAATATTTGCCACATAGGCAACGGAGGGAGGGGACGATTCGGGTGGAGAAACATAGCAAGAATGTGGGAGGGAAAAGACCCTTTTATGTGGCAGGGAACCAGGGGTACAATGAGACGCAGATATTGGAAATTCAGATACGGGTTGAGCTGAAGCTATGGCAACTAGCAGCAAGCTGGAAACGAACAGCGTATAGAGTGTGACGCGTCTCATGGGTTCTTCGATGAGTTGCGCCAATTTGAATGATTTATATGCGTTATGGTTCTGAAGTTCGAATCAATGAATATTAAAGCTCCACTAGCACTCTTTTCGGAGAGATTTTGGATAGGAAAAAACAATTCTTTAAATATCACAGAGATGCCATTTTCAATATCCGGGTAATGGGAGAAAACAAAATGTCAAAAGTTCCAGATACCTCTGAAAATTTAGAAATTTGTAAACGATTTTGTGGACCTTGCCCCACCTTCAAACCCAACAATCTGAACAAGATTCCTCCAAATGCGTTATTCTGTGCACGTGGTGCTTCTGAAAAACCAGCTGAAGAGATTGAAGATAAAGGCTGCAATTGCTTCGGATGTGAAGTCTTTCAGAAATACAAAATTCGTGGTGGCTGGTTCTGCATGCACGGTGTCGAGGGACGTAAGTAGCCCCCATCGTTCATTCTTTTTCTTTCTTTGGAATATGATAATTACATTTCAAGGGAAAACACATAAAAACCAACTTAATTCCGCCGCAATCTGATACACTACATTGTTGGATTCGAGGCGTACTATGTGAAACCAGAGCAAACAAAGCCCACTAATACAGTGTCAATTGGTGGACATATCTCAGACTCTGAGTGGGGGATTCATCCGGTTGTAGCGGATATTTTGATCGGAGAAGGGATTCGACAACTTAATCCGATTCAATTCAAGGCAATGAAGCAAGGGACACTTGAAGGAAAAAATCTGTTTGTGTGCTCACCGAGTGGATCAGGGAAGACTCTGATTGGCGAATTGGTGTGTGTCCACAAGGGAATGGTTGGGCAGAAAGCTTTCTTTCTGGTTCCTCTACGTGCCTTGGCTAATGAGAAATTTCTTAGATTTCAACGACGGTATCAAAAATTGGGGTTGCGAATTAGTATTTCCACAGGCGATTATATCACAGAGCCTAGTGAACTCGCGAAAGCTGATATAGCGGTTCTCACCTACGAACGATTTGACTGGTTAATTCGGATAGAGCCTGATTGGTTAGATCAAATAGGTGTGGTTGTGATTGATGAAATTCATAATATCAACACCAAAATCCGTGGTCCCCGCTTAGAATGTTCAATTACCCGATTACGCCAAACCCACCCAAATATCCAAATTATCGGGTTAAGTGCGACGGTGGCAAATCCTCAGGAACTAGTAGATTGGATGGAATCAAAGTTAATTTATTCAGAGGACCGCCCAGTAGACCTATTGTATCGCGTAATCATTGCCCCCAAACCCCGGCAAACACTTGCTAGATTGGTTCGAGCCACCGTTCGGAAAGGGGGACAAGTACTCATTTTTACACCTTCAAGGCGAGAAGCGGAGCGTGTCAGTCTTACTCTTGTTAATGTCCTTCGTCCACTTCTTGAATCGGCTGAGAAGAAGAACCTTGAAGAATTCCATAATCTTATCACTTTTTCTGAAGAAACTTCTTACATTCATGAGAGACTTGCATCAAGGTTACGCTTCGGAGTTGCTTTTCACCATGCTGGTCTCGATGCAGCGTCACGTCGAATTATAGAGGAGCTATACCAGAAACAATTATTGAAAGTAATATGTTGCACAACCACGCTAGGAGCTGGAATTAACACTCCTGCGCGGCTAGTTGTTTTGTTTCAGCCACTACTTACGCCACAAGGCCATAATGGCCAATATACAATATCGCATCTTGAGGCTAATCGTGTACACCAGATTCTTGGTCGTGCAGGACGTCTGGGTCAGGAATCGCTTGGATTTGCTTTCCTCCTTGCCAGCGGTCCCGAAGAGGCTGAAACTATTCACGAATTATATTTCAATAATCAAAATGGGAAAATTGTGCCACGATATAATCGAGTGTGTAGTCAGCTGTTCTCCATTCAAAATCTCCGTGAACAAATCTTAGTTCTTGCAACACAATCGAATGGCACATCTCCTGCAGAGATTGAACAGTTTTTCAAACGAACCTTTTGGTGG
>JABXGY010000026.1 GCA_016550395.1 archaeon
AATAATGCGATATCAGAATTGGCTTCGATACCTTCGGCACCTTGGAGTGCTGCGAGCAGCTGCAAGTGGGACCAATCAAGCCCAAAGTCCTTGTTCGCGGACGCAGTGCTCTGCCCAAAATACTCATTTGTAGGATAAAGCACCTCGTGGCCGCGGAATGCGGATTTACTAATCATACAAAGGACTTTGCAATCACGGATGCAAATGCCGCACATGCCGCTAACGGGATTGGGATCCCTGGTGCGGAGGGCGGTGCCATCGGTGGATCGTGCGTTACATCGACTATCATCCATCACGATAAACCTCATGTTTTTTTGTGTCGTGGGGTCTTTACAATTGTAAAGGGATTTGCCGTTTGGGTGGTTTGGTTAAAAAGACTTTGGTTGTTTGGGTCTGTTTACAGCATGTGTGTGAAATTTGTTGATAGAAAGCCTTAAGCTCACTTATCGTCAAATAGGGGGAGAGGTTTTGTCTATGGGTGTTATCAAAGTCATTGAATTAGTTGGTAACTCGACAAAAAGCTGGGAAGACGCTGCGAATCAAGCTGTAATGACTGCTGCTAAGACGCTTCGAGGTCTGACTGGCGCTGATGTTGTCGGCATGACAGCAGTCGTTAAAGAAGGAAAGATTGTCGAATATCGCGCAACAGTCAAGATTGCGTTCATGATTGAAGGCGTCAAAGAATAGCCTATATGGTTGAGGGATGGTTTACCGTCCCTCCGACCTTTCTTTTTTTAGTGGCAATAAGAAGCCTGTTTGAGATTGATATTTTGAAATGAAAACACAAATTAATTCCAAGTCAGGTAGTATTCGACAAATCGATTGAGGATTGAATATGGCAGAAGAAGAAACTGATGTATATCGTGCATTGCAGCAGCACATGGATCAATTTCCTGTGAGATTTCCCGCAAGGGAGGGAGGTGCAGAGATTCGTCTACTTAAACGTCTGTTTAAGCCAAAAGAGGCCAAGATTGCGACTAAGCTTAGATTCACCCCGTATCCCTCGGAAACGGTGGACATCATCTATCCGCGACTAGCGGATACTGGACTTTCAAAACAAGAATTGGAGGAAACCCTGGATGAAATGGCGAAAAAAGGAATCATCACCTACCTCAGAGACGGCGAAACAAAATACTATGGAAATGCCCTATGGGTTATTGGCATTTATGAATTTCAAGTGGATAAACTCACACCAGAACTCTTAGCTGAGATACAGAATTACTACAGCGCACCACCGGTTCAAAAGATTCAAAGTACAGGCATACCTCAGATGCGAACCATTCCCGTTGGACAAAGTATTCGCCGGGAAGATAGTGTTGCAAATTATGACGATATTCGCCACCTAATTAATCAATCGAAGGGACCCTTCGTGGTAGTAAATTGTGTGTGTCGGCAAGCAAAAGATCTCGTTGGGGATCCGTGTAAGGCTACGGATCGCCGGGAACTGTGTTTTGGTGTGGGAAAATTTTCGCAAGCCTATATAGATTTTGGATGGGGTCGTGAAGTTTCCAAAGACGAAATGCTTGCAATTTTAGAGCAAAATAAAAACGAGGGTTTGGTTCTTCAGCCCAGTAACACCAAGGATATCGAATTCGTTTGCAGTTGTTGTGGATGCTGCTGTGGTTTATTAGAAGGCACGAAAGCTGCTCCCCGTCCTGTTGATTATTTCACCACGAATTACTATTCTAAAGTGGATCCTGAATTATGCACCGGCTGTGAAACTTGTATTGAATTGTGCCAGATAGAAGCTGCAACGCTTGAAAATGGGATAGTGACTATCAATTTAGATCGCTGCATCGGGTGTGGCATATGCGTAGCCAATTGTCCTTCAGAAGCAATCCAACTCTTGAAAAAAGATGAGTTGCATGTTCCACCTGAAACTTTTGATGAGATGTATTCGAAGATTGCACAACGGCGAAAAGAATTAGATAAAACGGCAAAATAACCTGATCCCAATTCGTCTAAGTTACCAGTGATTCTAAACTAATTAGTTAATATTCGAACTAGCCACGTCCACCACCGAGGCGACCATCAGACATTGTGAAGTGGCGGTCGGCATATTGAATAAGTTCTTGGTCATGCGTAACGACGACAAAGGTGATCTTTTCTTGTTTATTGAGTTTACGGAGAAGCTGCATGATGGAGGCTCCCGTTTTAGTGTCAAGGTCCCCTGTAGGCTCGTCAGCGAAGACCACTTTGGGTTTATTTACTAAAGCTCGGGCGATAGCAGTTCGCTGCTGCTCTCCGCCTGAGAGCTGTCGAGGAATATGGTCTTTACGTTCAACCATATCAACAGCGCGAATGACTTCCATGGCTTTATCTTCGATTTCCTTTCCTGTGAGATCCGTGGGCCATAAAGGTGCAGCAACATTCTCATAGACTGTCATAGTGGAGATGAGATTAAAGAGTTGAAATATGAATCCAATTTTTTCTTGACGAATTTGGGGGAGAATACGTTCATCAATTACCGTAAGATCCATTTGATCGAAAATGATGCGTCCATCGGTGGGTCGGTCAAGACCTGAAAGTACGTTGAGAAGTGTAGTTTTTCCACAACCACTTTTCCCTTCGATGACCATGAATTCACCGGAGTGAATGCTCAAATTGATATCTCGAAGAGCATGGATAATTTCACGACCCCGTCGGTACTCCTTTTGAACTTTTTGAGCTACGATAATATCTTCAGCCATTCTTCACATCCTCCTTTATTCTGGTCGAGTCAGAGCTCGCATCGGACTAATCCGGAGTGTTCGCCAAATCAGAATAAGAATCCCTGGCACTTGGACCAACATTACAGCACCAAAAGCAATGAGCATGAAATCTGGTCGGATTAACAGATACCGAAGTGCTTCAGGAATTACCACAATAATGTTTCCTAATGGATCAAGGCTAATCACGATCATAGTTGCAGCATAGAAACCTGTAGCGATCACTCCTAAAAGAGCGATTGCTACAACGGCGGCAATGGTAATAAAGATAATTTCACCAAGAACGAGTTCCCGAATGTCATGATTTGACCAACCTACACATTTCAAGGTCGCAATGTCATCTTTACGTCCATGGGCGATTAACCATGAAAAAAGCATTCCCATGATTGTCCCAGCCACAAGGGTCCAGCCTATTATTAGATTATAATATGCTAATGCGGCAGGGTCTATCGGTGGTGTAAACAATTCGATATAATATAATCGGACAATGAAGGCAATCCATGTAAGCAGAATGGAATATGCGATTAAAAACACGATAAAGCGGCGTGTCGTGCGCATTGATATGCGCCAGGCTTTAAAGAAAATTCTAAGTACCATAATGTATCTCCTCTTCCATTGCAATAACTTCTATTCACAAGCACCTTTTAATTCCTTTTACTACTCTTTTCTTAAGGGGCCTCCTCTGCTATCCCCTCAACGACTCTATGAGCATAACGACTGACCATTCGCGATGCCAGTTGAATCAACAATGACACGAAGATGACTGCGAGAGCAAGCACGATGATATTCGGATAGATTGAGTTAGTTATTGAATATAGGGCTGGTAATAGATATTTCCAAAGGAGATAGATCGCATAAAGGCCTGCCAATGTAAAGAAGATCACGGAGAATGCAAAGAGTGTCAGAATAATTTGTCCATCACGACTCTCAGTCGCTACATGACCAATACCTTCACCTAAGACAAAACGTTTCACACGTTTATGCGATCTCATAAAGAAGCCAAAGAATAACATGAAGATTAGAAAAGCAATTGCTCCACCAATTAAGAGTAGGAAGACTACAATATCTTGGTTGTCTTTGATGATATTCCAGATACCTGTAATGACAAGTAAATACCCCACACTAGCTCCGATCAGAACCAGCAACGCTAGAAGCTGAATAATGAATGTTCCCGTAGTTGCAGCAGAAAAAAGGGTATCCAGATTGATTTTCTTCCTTACTTCAGACACCGCATTTCACCAAATGGTCAATATTACCCCTCTCCTAGGTCACGCTACAAAAAACTTCCGTCAAGAGCTTTAAGAGACAAAGGCTTATAGGAAGAAGGGGAAGGGATTTCTAGTTTATCCTTTTAACATATGAATTGAGTGGCGATCTTGCATGGGCGCGAAAGCAAAACTTCAACAAGAAATTCGGCAATTAGCGCAGCAAAAGAATGCCATTATCTTTGCCCATAATTACCAACCACCAGAAATTCAAGAGGTTGCTGATTATATCGGAGACAGTTTTGGTCTTTGCCAAAAAGCACAACAAATCGAGACTAAGGTCATCTTATTTTGTGGAGTTCGATTTATGGCCGAAACTGCAGCAATCCTGAATCCTGATAAACGAGTTCTGATGCCTGAACCTTCTGCTCGATGTCCAATGGCTGCTCAATTACCGGCGAAATTAATTCAAGAAGCTAAGACGAAGCATCCCGGTCTTCCAGTCATTTTATACATCAATACTACTGTTGAAGCAAAAGCCGAGGCTGATGTGATTTGTACTTCCTCTAACTTATGCACCATTTTAGATCGTTTGAAGCAGGATCGGGTCCTTTTTGGTCCTGATGGGAATATGGCGGAATATGCCCGTCATATCTGTGGTTATGATGTCGTTCCTATCCCAGATCATGGATTTTGTCATGTTCACGTGACTTTTAGTTTTGATCCCCAAATTATGGAATTACAACGCGAGTATCCGAAAGCCAAGTTGCTTGTTCACCCAGAATGTGATTGGGATCTCCAGTCTCGCGCTGACCTCATCGGTTCAACTGGGCAGATGCTCGAATACGCCCGAAAAAGTTCTGCATCTACCTTCATTATTGCTACCGAAGTTGATCTCACCTCACGCCTTCAACGAGAACTCCCTCAAAAAACCTTCATTCCTGCCTTGAAATATGCTATCTGTAAAGCCATGAAAAAAATTACACTAGAAAAAGTCAAGACAAGTTTGTTACATGACCAATTTCACATAACTGTTCCAGAGTCAATAGCAAAGCGAGCCAAAACCGCAATCCAACGAATGATTAACCTCACAACCTCCACCGAAACAAATTCAGCTTAATAGAAGATTATTAGAAGCCCGTCTCATATGAACTAGCCTAGTAAAGGCGAGTGAACATGACATCATCTCCTCCATTCATACAGGGTGGACTTCCACATCAATTAATCTTACAAAAATTCTATACCATGCTGGATGAAGACATCGGATTTGGTGATATCACTACCTCCGCATTGATCCCATCCACTCAACTTGCTCGCGGTCGACTCTTTGCTCGTGAACCAGGTGTCATAGCAGGTATAGAGATAGCCAACATAATTTTCACTGACTTCGG
>JABXGY010000198.1 GCA_016550395.1 archaeon
GATATTGGTCCTGAAGAAATTCTCCAATATTTAGTTGTTCATACTCCTACGAAGTTAATTGGTTGGTATCTTGAAGGCATTACTAATGCTCATCAATTCATTTCGATGGCAAAATCTCTATCACGTCAAAAACCTTTAGTTGTGTTAAAACCTGGAGAAACGCTCCAGGCTGCCCATGCTATCCACTCACATACAGGGACAATGGCGGGGGAACAGGCAATATATGCTGGTGCATTTCGGCAATCAGGAATTCTTCAAGCAACTAACCTTGATGAATTTATCGACGCTTGTCATATTTTAGCTACACAACCTCTACCCAAGGGAAATCGAGTTGGGATTATTACGAATAGTGGCGGTCCTGGGGTGTTAGCTGTAGATGCATGTGCACAAATGAGGCTTGATGTGACACCCTTTCCTGCACCACTAATTACAAAACTTGAGGAAGTTTTACCTCCCTTTTGCTCTGTGCTGAATCCTGTCGATGTAGGACCAGAGGGAATCCCTGAAATCTACCAGCGTGTAACCGAACTGCTCTTGGATAATCAAGGTCTTGATATGTTGTTAATATTGTGCGCTCCAACACCCTTTTCGTCAATTCAATCAATCTCGAAAAGCATTGTTAAAGCAAAAAAAACTAACCTGAAAAAACCCTTAGTTACGTGCTGGTTAGCTGGTGATATTGTTAAAGAAGGGTTACCTCTTCTAATCCAAGCTGGTATCCCGAATTTTCCAACTCCTCAACGAGCCGCGAAAGCGTTACAATTTTTACACTATCGTGCCGATTGGCTTCGTTCACATTAATCCTATCACATCTTCTCTAGTGTGCCCATAAGACTAAAATCATGACGTTGTGTCGGAACTCGTGGAGGATACCTTGAATGCGTATTGCTGTGTTAGACCCTCGAGCCTGTAACCCTGCAAAGTGCACTAGAGAGTGTCAACGTTTCTGTCCACCTCAGCGAATGGGAAGTGAGGTGGTCATCTTTGATACGAAAAAGAAAGATAGTCAGCCACGGATTGTGGAACTCCTTTGTACTGGTTGTGGGATCTGTACACGAAAGTGTCCCTTTGGAGCTCTCCGAATTATCAATCTCGCCGATGAATTAGACACAGATACCTCCCATCGCTATGGTCCTAACAGCTTCAAACTTTTCCGTTTACCGATTCCTACACCTGGCGCTGTAACTGGGTTAGTAGGTGCGAATGGGACAGGAAAATCCACAGCTCTTAAGATTCTGGCTACTCAATTGCGCCCCAATCTTGGTGATTTCGAGGAACCTCCAGAGTGGCCAGATATTATTCGTCATTACCGTGGATCGGGTTTACAACCTTACTTCGAACAAGCATCTCGGGGCGAACTTACTGTTGCCTATAAACCCCAGAATATCACTTCAATCCCTGAAGCTTATGAAGGTTCAGTACAGCAACTCCTTGAAGCCACAAATGAACGCGGGAAACTCCCAGAACTTATGACTCAACTGGAACTGAAAAGCGTTCTACAACGTGACGTATCTGTTCTCAGTGGTGGAGAACTACAACGGGTGGCTATTGCTGCTGTGATGGCACGTGATGCCGACGTATATCTGATCGACGAACCTACCTCCTACCTAGATGTTTATCAACGTGTTCGGGCCGCCCGTGCCATTAGGTCACTAGCACGAGAAGGAAAAATGGTCATTAGCGTTGTTCATGACTTAGCCGTTGCTGATTATATCTCCGATTATGTCTGTATTTTCTATGGTGAACCAGGAGTATACGGAATTGTGTCTAATCCTCATGGTGTTCGTGAAGGTATCAATATCTATCTCAATGGTTATCTCCCCGACAGTAATGTTCGATTCAGGAATGAAGAAATTCGGTTCGAAACCCGACCACCAGCAGCTGAATATTGGGCTACCGTAGAAGTTCTATTAGAATATGAGGCTATGGCTAAATCATTTGAAGGCTTTTCTCTTCAAGTCATGCCGGGACAAGTTCACCAGGGTGAAGTCATTGGTGTCTTGGGTCCTAATGGCATTGGAAAAACAACCTTTGTCCGGCTTTTAGCAAAAGATTTGGAACCTGATGAAGGTGTGCTCCCTGAAACCGATCTTAAAGTTAGTTACAAACCCCAATATCTAAGCGGGGAAAGTGATGCCACAGTAATCGAGACCCTAGAAAGAGTTGGAGGGGCTAGAGTCATTACCAGTGTCTTCAAATCCGATGTCTTACGACCCCTTGCACTTGATCAGATAGAGGACCGTCAGATTAACGAACTAAGCGGTGGTGAACTTCAACGAGTTGCGATTGCAACATGCTTAGCTCGTTCCGCAGATCTCTTTCTCTTTGATGAGCCCTCGGCTTTTCTTGACATTGAACAACGTCTTGCAGTCGCTAAGGTCATTCGCACCATTGTCCATGACCAAGGTAAAGCTGCCTTCGTTGTCGAACATGACATGGTTACCATCTCCGCTTTTGCAGATACTATTTCCGTTTTCACAGGAAAACCTGGTCTAGAAGGCTTCTGTCAAGCTCCCATTGACCTACGGATGGGTATGAACACGTTTCTCCAGGATATGGGGGTAACATTTCGCCGTGATCACGCCACTGGTCGACCACGGGTCAATAAGGAAGATAGTCGCCTTGACCGGGAGCAAAAACAGCGAGGCGAATACTACTACATTAGTACTGAAGCTGAATGATTGCATTCATTGGCATATTATGCTTTCTTTAATGGCCCTAGGGGACCCTGATGATTAACCAACATCTTCACAACATTTCGTCCTTTTGGTACGCCCAATGATCGTGCAACGGGCTCGCATTTTGTTCGAAGTAGGTGTGCTGTTGGAGCAGGCAAAGAAAATTCAGGAAGGGTTTCATGGTGGCCCATGCCTTTAGCAATTACTAAGTCAGTTGTTTTGAAATGGTCGAGGAATTCCTGCGAGCACCATGGAGGTAAAACACCAACAGATCCTCCTCCAGTCGTAATAACCTCTGTGATATCTACTAAACCAGCTGCATTCGCATCTGTAAGCATTGCATCGTTTAATACTGGGGCTCCTTTAACTGCCACTGTGACTTTAGTACCTAACTCAATGAGAGTGTTAACTAATAGACGGTCAAACACGACTTCGCCTGCATTATCAGTTAAATACAGAGCGTTTTTTGATTTTTTAGCCCGTTGATAGAGCTGGTCAATATGGTCAATCGCTAATTCTCTTTCAACTTGAGAAATTAGTTCAGACATATTGTCCCAAGGAATTTCATGCCCTGCCACACCATATTCAATAATATTTCCTAGTGACGCAGCCATACACGCGCGGCGAAAACGCGGCTTAAGATCTTTGACTTGAGTTACAAAATCTTCGAGGAAGGGAACAATCTCTAATGCGGTTTCATTTGACCTATGCTTTAATTTTGCATAGGGATCAGGGCATCTTGTGATTCGTTGGATGGAATGATCCCGCAGTGTTCCCACATAAGCTGGAATCTTCTCCATCCGTCCCCCCTTTGTTAGGGAGTCGTGAAGGATTCCAAGAACTTCAGTCATGGCTTCTAGCTGAAGATTAAGGTTAGGAGTTGCTAAATCAACCTCTTGGAACGCTCGAGAAATTAGACAACTGACACACTGCGACTCAATTAACAAAAGCTAGCCTCCCAAAGTTTCGAGAATTCTAGCAGGAATGGCTGTTTTAAGCCTTTTAGATACGCTATGGTTATCATTTCTAAGTGATGATGAAGGAGCGGGCCCTCCGCGATTTGAACGCGGGACCTCCAGATCCGGAATCTGGCGCCATATCCAACTAGGCCAAGGGCCCTTATTTCTCGTATGAGAAATGAAGATCATAAATCCTATTAAATACGTTTAGGCAGGTTTCGATGGAAATGTTCTCATACGATAGAGATTTAATTCAACTACTCAGGATGATACGACGGAGTTCTCTGCAATGCGTTTGAATCGCGCACAACGGGTTATGACTCGGGAAGAAACTAATGGAATCCTTCTTTTTAATCCCTTTAATATTCGATATTTAACCGGGTATAGACCTGCATGTGTACATGGGACCGCGGTAGCAATTTTAGGTCAGGATACCGAGCCCTGGCTAATTTTACCAGAAGCTGAATTAGATCTTGCCAATGCCAAGTCTTGGTTTAGTCAAGTTCACACTTATGTGCCATCTCAAGGTGAAGGATCCGCTCATTCAACACTTCTTAATCGTATCCAAGAGGCTGTTGAAGAACATAATTTCCAATCTGTTGACATCGGCATAGAATTAGATTATATTTCAGCTAGGCGCTTCGAAGACTTGAAACGTTTACTTCCGGATGCTGGCTTCAAGAATATCTCCAGCTCCATGGCTGAATTACGTATGGTCAAAGATGAAGCTGAGATTGAGAAGATTCAGACAGCTGTCCAAATTGCTGAACATGGATTACGTGCAGCGATTGAATTTATTCAACCAGGAATTACCGAAATCGAAGTCGCTGCAGAGGTAGAGCGTACTCTAAGAAAAGCCGGAGCAACCAACACTGGTTATCCAACAGTCATTGCTTCAGGACCAAGGGCGGCTTGTCCTTATGCAGCTGCTAGTCGTCGTGAAATTAGTTCAGATGAATTTGTAATAATTTCTGTTTCAGCAATTAATGATGATTACTGTTCGAATTTAACACGGACAGTAATGACTGGAAAACCAAAGAATAGCCAGCTAGCACTTTTTGAGTGTGCAAGGGATGCTGTTAATGCTGCACGAACTCAGCTTAACCCAGAAACACTGGTTCGCGATATTGCTTTGAGTATACGACGAATTGCTGATGATCGAGGGATTCTAAAATGCCTAAAGCCTCAGATGGGAAATGGGATTGGACTTCAACCTATTGAACGACCACTAATATCAGCTACCAATGAGAGTCTGCTACTTCCTGGTATGGTTTTCACGATTGAGGCTTGTCTCTTCAAACCTAATGTAGGGGGGGTAAGACTTGGTGACACGATTGTGCATCAAAAAGATGGCACTTATCAGACACTCAATCAAATCTCACTTCAAACTGTGTAATGGTAGAACTCATTTTCACTCAATATCGGTTTCTGCTATTGACGATTCGAGAAAATATTATAATGCTTCCTTCTATTGTTGTAATGTTCACCACAGCCAAACGCTCTCCTCTACAAGGCGAGGTTAATGTCGTACGAAAAAGAGTGTCGAGACCATCGGAAAACATTGGAGAAGCTACTAAAAGATTGCAATGATACCCTGGAACACCCCCCCAATGTAATCGCACAAAACTACATGGTTCTATTAAAGTCGATATTAGAAAAAGCCCTAATGGTCGCTGATGAAACCATCCGTGCGGCTTCACTTCAACCAACTGAAGTTGAATCAATTCTTGATCGCTTCTCTCAAAATACTGATCAGTATGGCACAAATCCTGCCCTTGACGAAGTTGATGCCATGCGACGGGAGATTGAAAGATTTACTCGGGCTGTAGACATTTTAAATGCTCTGCGGAAACGCCGTGAGCTATCGCATCGGCTAGTTGGACATGATCCCCGTTTAATGGGGCCCTGGGCTCGTTGGGTTCGAACCCTGGAAAGTTATAAAATCAATCAGGACATCAGCGAAAAACACCGCGAAAATCTGCTTTCAGATATTGATTCTTGGCGAGAAATACTCTCTGGCACCTAGGGAAGCAAGCTACCAGTCCTGGTGCTGGTGCTACAACATTAAGCAAAGTCTTTAAAGGCAATTTTAACAACCTACAATAACACTCGAAAAAAGGGCCCGTGGCCTAGTTGGATATGGCGCTGGATTGCGGATTCAGAGATCCGGGGTTCAAATCCCTGCGGGCCCGCCATTAGTCCTTTTTCTATTCAAGAAATGCAAATAAGTTCAGTTTGAGGGGTTGAAAGGAATCGACAGCCTTTCTTGGTAACGACTATATTTTCCTCCAAGCTAACTTGACCATAGTTTTTTGTCCGTACATGTGGTTCAAGTGTAAAGACATTTCCTACTTCAACCATTCCTTTCGGACTCGCGCCATATCGGTCCCAGAGTGGTCCTAGGAGAGTGCCACCATCATGAGCTTCTTGTCCCACTTGGTGACCAAGTGCGTGTCCATATTCTTCATACCCTCTTTCTAGGAGGTATTGGCGAGTGATATCATCTGCCTCATAACCCTTGACTCCCGGTTTGATAAATTCTGCCACTTTTTGAATGGCATCACGGACCGCTTCAAAGGCAGTTTGCACCTCGTTTGGAATATCTTGCGCCGCACCGAAAAAGAACATACGTTGCAAATCTGAACAATAGCCTTGGTATCGGACACCAAAATCAAAGTGAAGGAGATGACCAGTTTTGGTTTTATTGTCGGTAGGTCCAGCATGACCAAACTCCTTGTTGGGTCCTGCATCAACAGCAGGATTATGATCTGCGTCCCAGGCAAATGTAACATTATGTGCCTGCATGCGTTGATGGAAAAAGTAGTAAATTTCTAATTCAGTTTGATCTACCTTGACAAACTTTCTTGCCTCATTGTAGATTTCTTCAGTGATGTTGACAGCTGTTTGGATACGGTTAATTTCTTCAGAGGTTTTTCGTCCCCGTAACCGGGTCATGAGTGGTTCTGCACTTACGAATCGATCGGGATAAGGTGTTCCTTCTAAGTATTCTTTGAGAAGGTTATACATAGCATAGGTTATTCCATCTGCGGCATAATCATCGCGACTATAATTCAAGCCAATTTGCTTCGGTTTGATTTGATCTAACTCCGTACGTAAGACATCTCGAATGCTTTGGGTATAGGGGACAACTTTAGTAAACACCTCTAGAGCTTCTATACCTTGGGCATCATAATTACCGACAATAGCCGTACGTTCACCGGTTTTTGTGAATATTAGGGCTGACTGCCATACCACATCGCCACCCAATACTAGGGCAATTGCAGGGTCTGCCATTAGTTTGGTTTCTCTAACCCATATAAGCCATGCATCCATATCCAATTCTCGGAGAAGGTCACAAGCTTGTTTGCTTTTTTCCTGGGGAAGTTTCCTGTTCATGATTTTTTCACCATTTGCCTTTACGGTTTACATAGAAACCTTTTTTCCTGTCAAAGCGAGAGTTGGGCGAGTAGTAAATCATGTTTGATGTAGGTTGGCGCTAGTCTTGGCTAAGTATTTAATTATTGACTCAAAGGGTAAAGAAGAGCCACTGGACTTAGATGATTTAGATAGTCACGAAGCAATCAAAGGAGAATTCCGCACTTTTATTGAGATAGAAGAACTGGGACGGGGTGCTAAAGGTGAACCCCCACATATTAGAGTAATGCGTCAACTCGAATTAATTGATTACGAACCGGCCTCTGACGTGGGGCATTTCCGGTTTTATCCTAAGGGGGCATTGTTAAAAGAATTACTTGAAGATTATGTGCACACCATCGCTGTTGATTTAATTGGGGCAATGCGTATTGAGACTCCCCTCATGTATCGATTGAGTCAGAAGGACATTGCAGAACAAGCTGAAAAGTTCTTGGAAAAAGACTATCGCATTAAATTAAGTAAGGATAAGGAGCTTCTCCTTAGGTTTGCTGGCGATTTTGGTCTATTTTCAACCATGAAAAATGTCCAGATGTCACAACGTCAGTTACCCATTCGGGTCTTTGAACTCTCGCCTTCTTTTCGGCTAGAAAAACGTGGTGAATGCGTCGGCCTTCGTCGGCTTCGTGCATTCACAATGCCAGATATTCATTGCTTCTGTGCCGACTACGAACAGGGGAAAGAAGAATTTGCGATGATTACCAAACACTATGATCGACTTATCAAGGGGCTGGGAGTTGAGTACCTGCTAGTATTCCGACTGGTCGAAGAGTACTATGATCAAACCCGAGATCTCCTCATAGAATTAGCCCGAGACCTGAAACGCCCTATCCTCTTGGAATTGCTTCCTGAGATGAGTCATTACTGGAATGTGAAAAATGAATTTCAATTTGTCGACGCAGCTGATGGATCGGGACAACTCAGTACGGTACAACTCGACGTAACTGACGCTGAGCGATATGGCATTACCTATGTCAATGATGCTGGAGAAGAAGTTGGTTGTATTATCGTTCATACCAGTATTGGAAGCCTTGAGCGGTTAGTTTATGGGCTTTTAGAAAGTGCCATAAAACGTCAGCAAAAAGGACAGCTTCCTATGCTGCCACTGTGGCTCTCTCCAGTACAAGTAGTCGTTATTCCTGTGGCTGATCGTCATGTAGACTTAGCTCGTAAAGCAGTTGATCAGCTTCGTAACCAAAACGTTCGTGCAGTTCTTGATGATCGTGGGAAAACCCTTAGTTGGAAGGTTCGTAATGCCGGAAAACAATGGATTCCCTTTGTTGCGGTAGTGGGCGACAAAGAACAGCAATCAAACTCTTTGGCGGTTACAATCCGAGAGAAATCAAGTCCAAAGAAAGCGCATAGTGAGTCGATGAAACTAGAAGGGCTCGTTAAATTAATCCATGAGACTAGCCAAGATAAGCCCTTCCATCAACTTTCACTTCCTCAAAGAATGTCAATGTGGCCCATTTTCATTTAATCTCATAATTTGACTATAATGCCTATCTAGTGATTGAGCTCCAGTTTTTTGTGTAATTTCGCTATGAAAAAGCCCTCAGTATCTTGTTTATGTGGAAAAAGCCGCTGACAATATACTAGCTCCTCGAATGCTGGTGATCCAAGAAGTGGTTTTGTTGGTACAAGTTCATAATCTTTGTTGGTATCTAAAAACTCTCGAATAAGGTGTTCATTTTCATCCAGTGTAATTGAACAGGTTGAATAGACAATATGCCCGTCTGGTGCAACGATTTGACTACCTGTTTGCAACAGGTTTTTTTGAACTTTGGTTAGACGACGAACTAGTTCAGGAGTCATTGTCCACTTAACCTCTGGACGGGTTTGAATCACGCCAGTGTTACTGCAGGGTGGGTCAACTAGCACGCTATCTACTTGAAAGTCCTTGCGAAAGGGTAATTTGAAACTATTTGCCAAGAGTATGTGGGTATTTCGGACTCCAAGACGTGTTAGATTTCGTTTGAGTTCTTGAGTACGAACAGGAATATTATCAATGGCGATGATGTTACCATGGTTTTCCATTAATTGCGCAAGATGGGAGGTCTTGCTTCCTGGTGCAGCACATAAATCTACTATAATGCTCTCCCGTTTGGGGTTAAGGATTCTGGACACCAATGCGCTGGCAAGACTTTGTACATAGATGGTATTCTGAGCGTACAAGTTGGTTTGGATAACTGGTTGGGTTCCTCGTTGAACTTTGTAGATTTCAGGAAGGTGGGGAGTAGGGGTGCATTGGAATTCTTGTTTTTCAAGACGTTCAATAGTAGATTCAGCTTTGTTATGAAGGGTATTAATCCGAATATAGAGTGATGGACTTTGCAAGCTAGCTGAGAAAAATTCACGAACCTCATGAAATCCCAGTAGCTGTTCGGCATATTCAAACAGCCATTGAGGAGCAGAATATTGAAGGGTATTTTTCTCTTCAATACTTGTCATTTGAATTATGGTGTTCAAATCAGTTTGCTGAACTTTTCGAAGCACTGCATTACCTAAACCCGCAAGACGTTTATTTCTTCGTCTTTTAATGATGGAGACAGCTTCGTTGGTGGCAAGTGCTGGTATCCCTTCACCAAAAAGGATCAAGTAGGCTGCAATTCGTAACGTATTTCGGGTCAGAGAATCGAGATCAGTTACCGTCGTTTTTTCAAGAACTGAATTCAACACATAATCAATTGTATTTAATCGTCGTACAGTTTCAAATACAAGACTGTGAATTGCAGTGCGTATACGCCAGTCAGTTATCTTCCACTCCTTTGCCAGTTGTCCCATCGCAGTTCGTAATGAATAATGAGATTCTTCCCAAAGTGATAATACTTCAGCTGCTGCCTCTTCGCGGCTAATTTCACTGAGTTGGGATTTTCCAGGCACTTTTTCGACTTCTCCGCGGATTGCCTGGAAATTGGTGGATTATAAAATTAGTGATGGTATCGCATATCAGGGTCCGCAAAAGACAAAAGAAACAAGAACTATCTCATGGATACAATCACGTGCGTGGTTGAGCTTAAATGGCGACACTGTGGCAAATAATCTCAAAACTTGGTAAATTAGCACCTTCAATGTATGTACCTGCTGACGATGTTAATGGTGTCATTCTCGGAATTAGCGACATAGCCAAACAGAAACGGATTCGACTCACTTCTGCCGCTATCTGTGTTGATATTACCGTACCTGTGGTCATTCAATGCGGTGATTTAGGTGTCAACCTTCTTGTTGCCCATCGTTCACCCTTTCCTAAATCACAATCGCGTTTAACGGGTGTTCCACAACTTCTCCTTCGACATCTATTGAAGCAAAACATTACAGTGTATATTACCCATTATAACTGGGCGATGGTTGACGGTGGGATGAACGATGTCCTAGCACACACTCTAGGCTTCAAAGTAAATGATGTTTTCAAAATCCCTTTGAATGGGGATCTAATGCCCCTTGGTCGTGCGTGTTCCGTTCCGAAAGAGATGAGCCTGAAGTCTTTCATTCAGTATGTATCTAAACGATTGAAAGTCCCATCCATTAATTATGTGGGTAACCTAGATGAGGAAATTGAACGCTTAGTAATTGTGGCAGGTAAAGGGATTACACCTGAGTGGTTACATTTTGCCTGGGAACAAGGCTATGATACCTATCTTACTGGGCATTTCACACACGAACTAGCCATCCAGGCAAGTCAGCTGAAAATGAAGATAGTAGCTATTCCTCAAGTCGCAACAGAGATTCCAGGAATGAGTCGATTAACTCAGATTTTGCGAGCAGAACATCCCCAAGTTACATTTAATTTCATGGAACCATCATTACCCTATTCCACTCTACTTACACAACCATAACTTCAAAGTGTTGAAGTGAGCGAGGCCATTACATGCAAAACCCGTTAATCATCGACCTTGGCACTGGTTTTCTCAAGTACGGGTTTCCCTCTCAGACTAAACCAAAAATACTACCTGCTTATATGAAAACCACGAGAGGAAAAACGGGTGATGAATACCTCATAAAGCTCGATCCCACGCGGGCTGGTAAATTCTATCCACTAGAAAATGGAAACCTTCCTGATAGTGAAACCTTGAAACCTCTAATTCTCGAAATTTTTAATCGTCTTGGACTGGGAGGCCATCAACGACTGGCAACTGAGGTGCAGTTATTAGTTTTTTCCATAGTAGATCAAGATCATGTCTATGACGTGTGCGATCAACTCCGAGTCCTTCTTGGGTGCCGAAAATTACTTGCGGCCTATCAACAAGTCCTCACACTACTTTTTCTTAGCAAACATACGGGAATGGTAGTAGATATCGGACATACCATTTCACTCATTACACCTATCTATCGCGGATTTCTTCTTCGAGAACATGTTGTTGATACAGCCACAGGTGGTCTTTATGTTTCTGCAGCACTACGTCAGCTTCTCGAAGAAACTGCTAGAGAATCCTCGAAATATTCTGATTATGCTAAGTTAGCCACTGATGTAAAGGCGGTAGAATACATTAAACGGAATTTCTGTCAAGTGCGAGTAGATCCTCGTGATAAAACTATACCTCGAGAATGGCGCTACCGTCGAAAAGACATCGATGTTCAACTCGGTTCGGTTACCTGGAAATCTCCTGAAGTCCTCTTTGATCCTACGTTGATAGGAATTAGTGATACTGGACTCATTGATGCTGTGGTAAATTCAATTGAACAAGTCGATATGACCATCAGACGTGAACTCTCGAATGACATTGTCCTCACAGGTGGGACATCAATGATACTTGGTCTTCGAGAGCGATTTGAATCCGAATTAAAACGAAGATTGCCCCATTTACCGGTTAACGTTTATGCATTGGAGGATGCAATCAATTTTACTTGGAAAAGTGCCGCCACGCTTGCAAAACAACAGGCGAGATAAACATCTCGTCACTATCTCTAAACCTTCCTGAAAAGGAGTATCAGTTTCTCATAGAGACAGAAACTGTTTTCAAACATAATACCTAGACTCCCAATTGTGAACAGAACTCCCAAGAGTTTAATCATCGACCTGGGTAGTGGCTACGTCAAATGTGGTCCTCCAAGACAACCTGAACCCTTAGTCATGCCTGCAGCTCTTAAAAGTACTGAAAATAAGAGTGGTAATCCAATTTTTCATGAGCTTGATCCTGGGAGGAACACTTGGGTATTTCCATTTGAAGATGGGCTCCTACCCAAGGATACTACCCTAGTCACTCAACTTTGCAATCTGGCATTAGAGCAATTTCCCGAATTACATCAACACAGAGATAATATGGAATTAATGCTCTTAGTTTTTCCTCAATTGAAACCTGAACAAATTACTGAAATGTCTCAAACCCTGCGAGAGACGCTTGGGTGTTTACATGTGGATGCTGCCATTCAACAAGTGTTAACATGGGTTAACTGGGGACGAAAAACGGGATTAATTGTGGATGTTGGCTATACAGTAACCCATATTACTCCAATTTATCGCGGATTTCTCTTAGAAGAACATGTGTTGTCTTTAATCACGGGAAGTTTCTTTGTGTCAGCAGAAATTCGTAAGCTTCTTCTTCATCAAGCTGAAGCTACCACAACCGAACTAACTCCAATATACTCTCAACTCGCCAATGATGGAAAAGCGATAAATAACATCAAACAATCCCTCTGCCAGGTTCATCCTGTTCAATTAGATAAACAATTTAGTGAGACCGCGGATTTCTCCTATCAGGGTGAGCAACTCTCCCTTGCTGGTCTTCCCTGGCAAGCGCCCGAAGTATTATTCCAACCTACTCTTCTTGGAGTAGGAGACAAAGGCTTAACTGATGGTATTACGGAAGTATTACAAAGAGTCGATACTACTGTACGGGCTGAACTCGCTTCAAATATTGTACTTTCTGGTGGAGGATCCATGTTTACAGGACTAAAATCCCGCCTTATAACCGATTTAAAAATCCAAATACCGCACCTTGCCGTGAAGGTTTATGACCTTGAATATCCAATGTACAGTAGTTGGCTAGGTGCCACAAAAATGTGAATTCAAGGGGATAACAAATGTCTGATGCTGCTACTGTGAAGGAAGCTATTGAGAAGGTCGAAAAAGGAATTGATAATTTAGCTGAACAACTAAATTCAACTCGATCCGCGATGGAGCAATTGTCACAAGATCTCTCCCAGCAAATGGAAAAAACCATAAAAGAGGCCAATACAGCTGCTCAAGAAATCCATCGGGATATCACGACTTTTAGAGAACAACGACAATTGGTCGAAACTCAACTTATTGCTGAGGTTGATCGGGCAAAGGAGTTGAGTAATTTAAAAGATATCGAGGAAGCTATCCGCGTTGTGATTGAAATCGTTGACGAGTTGACCAACCGTATCAACTTAGACAAAGTTATCGAGGCCGTAAAAGCCTTAGAAACCTCAAATAAGGGAGAA
>JABXGY010000199.1 GCA_016550395.1 archaeon
GGTATTTTTGCTATGATCTATCCACCCTTAGGCATTCTTATTTTTGAGTCTCAATATACGATACTACTTATTGGAATATTTGGAGCGATTATTTTCAGTTTTATTGGATACATCTCAGATATGATGAGGTTTTATTCGTATGGAATTGTTTTTTTAGCCACATCCGTTATGACATTTTTCTTCCCAATCATAATAATTCTACCACTCATTGTTGTTGGTGTTACGATCCTTTTTTACGGGTTGGTCCTGTTATATCGATTTTTAGAAAAGTATCCAAAACAATTGGTTGGAGAGGTGACTGGTGCCTGAGGAGCCCAGTGACATTGGATTTCCAATCATTGATGACATTGATCGAGTCATTCATGAGCCAGCCCGCTTGTTGATTATGTCTCATCTTTATGTTCTTGATAGTGCGAACTTTTTGTTTCTCAAACGACAAACGGGATTGTCTGATGGTAATCTGTCATCTCATATTACTAAACTCGAGAATGCAGGGTATGTTGAAATCATCAAGAAGTTTGTAAACAGGAAGCCATTAACGGTGATTCAATTGACGAAGGTAGGCCGTGAAGCTTTTCGTGAATATCAGCGACAAATGCAACATATGTTCGAAGGGATCGGAGATTAAGCAACCATTGTATCGGTTTTTTTCAGAGGGGGGTAATTCTATTTGATGGTGTAGGGTTTCCTATATTTTTTCACTACCATAGACTTTTCAGAAGTTGATGATAAGCGTATTTTGTTGTCGGGTTAAGCGTATGCCTTTGACTTGTTGGGATTCTATTTCTGAGCTTTCAACTAATTCCATTGTTACGCTCATCGGTTTATTTTCTGCTCTTTCTTCATCGACTTCCATAATAATTTCAAATTCATGAAAAGATGGACTGAGAACACGTAACACTACCTTTTGGCTACTGATGCTGTGATTGCCTGGGACCCATTGACATTGAACCCTTATTAAATCCAGATATCTGGGAGGTATTTTGGATCGTGTTGCGGTGAACTCTTTGATGGTGAATTTCTTTTTTGAAGGAAGTTTTTTCTGATATTGATAAGCGCGATGGCGACGAAGATTGTGGTATTGCATGGCCCATAATACCAGCCCTTGCTGTTGGGTATCTTGGATCGGAGCTTGACCATAATAGGTATACCAGGGTTTCTTGTCAGCATCATGAATCTGTTGAGTTGACCACTGTAGCTTGGGATAAAGTGAGGGAAGGGCATTGACTGTTTCTTGTTGTGGAGATAAAGAGCTAACAGCTAGGGCAAAAACATTAGGTGTTTGTTGAGGGTTCTTAAGTAGTTCAAGATAACTGCCATCTTGTGCGAAAAGGTAGACGCCTTCATAGCTAGCATCTGGTCGAGTAATTTTTTCATGTTCACAGTTTTTGATTAAATCCCTTAAACTTTTTAGCCGGTTAAAAATTGGTGCTTTAAATGAGTATAGAAAATGGTCCAGGATTAATAGATCCTGTAAAGCCATGAAGATCGCCTTGATTAAATTCCTGATTATTTACTCCCTATATTCTATAAATTACACTGGCGAAAAGAAAGAGTAGCCCGAGTTCTCTGCACCCGTTGAGTTGGCTCCCGGACTCTGCAGTGACACCCGGGCAGGGGGCGACGCAGGCAACGTCATAAGTGGGCTTGCAGATTGAATTATAAACTCAACATTTTCCACTCTTGAGATTACATTTCAATTAACTAAGGATCTGCCCTAAGGTTGTTAGTTTCCGAACTTGCCGGTTCCCATGATTAAAAAAGCTAAACAGATGGTATTTTTGTCTATGAAGAGCTTCACATTTTTACTGAAAAAGGGACTTGTAATAATCTTACTGGGTCTTTTCTGTTTGTCTCTAATACCGGTTATGGGTCTTTCATTTACAACTAATTCAGGTCCTCTTGAAGTGAAAGCTATCCATTCACGTAATTGGTCTGTGAATCCAGTGACTCTTCGTTATCCGGGACAGTTTCATGATTATTACGAGATGGAAGAAGAAATCGCTTACTTCAATACACAAGCTCCAGATATCATTGACCTCGAGGTCCTAGGGCAGAGTTATAATGGATTAAACATTACTTGCCTTCGAATTACGAATGAGACAGACACCCGACAAAAAGCAAAAACCCTTGTAGTGGCCCATCATCATGGTCGCGAACAAATCACAGTTGAAGCAGCCCTGAGATTCATTATGCGGCTGATTAACAATTATGGGATTGACCCCATACTCACTGAGTATGTGAACACTCAAGAAATCTATATTATCCCCAGCTTGAACCCTGACACGCTGGAACACGTCGTTAACCAGGGAAATTATTGGCTTCGAAAGAACCTCCATCCCTTTGACCATGACTTAGACGGGCAATTTGATGAAGATGGTTATGAAGATATTAACGGTGATGGAACCATATCAAGTTTTGATGTCTACGATTCTACACCTGTTTACCAATTTACCTATTTTGAAGGTATTGACAACGATGCCGATGGTGAAAAAAACGAAGATCCAGTCGGATACGTGGATTTAAACCGTAATTATCCCAGTGGATTTGGTAATGAACCAGGTTCATCTTCCGACCCCTATCATGACGCATATCGTGGTCCATCAGCCTTTTCCGAACCTGAAACCCAAGTCTTCCGCGATTTTACATCCTTGCATCGTTTCGCGATGGCCTATTCCCTTCACTCGGGTATCAACGCTACTTACTTTCCTTCAGACCAATCTGAGAACTGGCTTGAACCATTACTCTACAACATTATTTACAATGATCTTGAAAGTCTCCTTCCACCTTGGTGGAATGAGGATGTTGGCTACTATGCTCAGTCGATTAGAGGTATTCGTGAAGATCTAGCAGCGGGATATTACGGCTTGTGGCAAGATTGGATGTATGAAGAACGAAATACGCTCGTGCCTATTTGTTTTGAAATTTTCCGTAATGAATCATCAGTAAGTGGCGATGCAATAAGTGTTTTTGAAGACAATGCTACCCACTATATCGAAGAGTGGACAGGCATTTATGGATATTTTAATCCAGTCTCTGCGGGCATCGATGCACTTTGGACAGACATTATTCCTGCTTTTGATTATCTTCTTCAATTAACACCACGATTGATTGCGACCTTAACCAGTGCCATTTTTGGAAACAATACCATCACTGCTACGATAAATATTCACAATCTCAGTCCCAGACTTAGTACAATCGACGCAATTGAATTCCGGAACAGCAACGGATTCCTACTCCAAACCTTTCCCGCTATAGCTGCAGCTCAATCGGGACCCATTACACTCACAATCTCACAAACCGACTTGGGAGTGAACAATACTCTGTTAATTGGTAACAACTACACTGGTTACATTCACCTCATCATCACTGAAATGCTTCCACCACCTATCCCTGGCTTCCCAATTACTTCCATTATACTAGGCACAATTGCTACAATTGGCATACTAATTATATTACGACGAAAACGCAACTAATTGTGCTAGGCTATCCATCAACAAGTCGCAATATGTAGACTTTATTGGCCCTCACTATTAGTTAATAATGACTCTACAATACTTGTTTCAATTCGAAGTTAATATCACGATTCCTTAGTGTTTTCTGGGATTGCTGCACCACAATAGCTACAGAATTTTTCAATACCTGTAAGTTTCCTTTCGCAAATAGGGCATTTCTTGGGATGGATTTTTTCCTCGACCTTTGAAGGTGGTGAAACAACTTTGGAAGAAATTTCTCTTGAACCTATCGGTTTTCTACAGATTCCCGTCCATAAACAGGCTGGAATGAAGAAGAAGGATCCAATGATTACAAGAAAGAATCCAATAACGACTATCATTACAAAACCGCTATCGACTGTCCAATTGGACTGAACGAATAGCTGACGAACCACTGGGTAAAGGATTGGTGTCCAAAAGAATACAACTGTATGGATAGCCATAATCAGAAAAGCAACAAAGAGCAATGTTGCCACTATTCTTAATTTCTGAGCGAGTTGGGGATCGCCTTCTGCGCCAGTAGCTCTATAATAGAGTACCAGTGTGATTAGGAGAGATGAAAAGGTAATGATCCCTAGAATTACTCCAAGAATTTGACCTAACATAATTAGTTGCCAGACAATGAATCCAATAATTATGCAGCCAATTATTATGCCAATGGATACATACAAACAGCCTTCACATGCATCTCCAGGAATATCCCAAAAGCCGCCTTTCTTTGATTTACTCAACGTAATGGAACCTCCCTTGAGGAATCACCGTTTTTGGTTATTATCTATGGACGAGGGAGGATGGCTTTCAATAACGCATCAATCTCATATCACTATATTAGAGTCCTTAGCAACCATTCTTCCTCGCACCACATTAAACTTGTATAGAGTTGGAAATTAATAAATCCATAGCACGCGAAATACAATCCTCTATTCCTCTGAATAACTTTCTCTTTCAGCTTCCTGGTAGTCAATTGGTTTTTGACCTAGTGATTTTGAACTAATAGCACGCTGGTATTCACGTCTAAGCCAAAGGCAGTCTACAATGGTAATGATTACCAAAAAAACAGGAATACCTATTGCCCAAAGAATTGCTAATCCCCAAACAATCAGCAGCATCGTCTCAACTGTAAAGATGATAGGGATGGTAAAGATTGAATAAAATAGCCACGGAGCGAACAAGATGATTAGAATTATCACACAGAGAAAGATGGCCCAGATATTACTACAGGTGTTCCAGAGTCTTTTTGAGGGAACATATTCGTCAATGTATACTCCTTCACGTTCTGCTTTTCCTCGGATTGATCTCCTGTAGGCATAGTAGATGATCACTAGGATAAATCCAAGAACGATAATCACAACTAGACCCCCTACAAAAAGCATGATTAAAAGCCAAAGATCAGGGGGAA
>JABXGY010000200.1 GCA_016550395.1 archaeon
ACATCCGATTGAAGACTTCGCTCATAAGACATGCCTAAGGGCTTGACACCGCTTTTACTTAGTAGGAGAGCTTCACCGCCCACTATCAATTGCAATCTGGTATCCTGAAGCGCCTTCGTTTTTGCTTCCATATCCGCATCAGTAATAATACCTTCTAATCGTTTGATAAATGCATGAACCGGATTCGTCAGTGAAACCAATGTACTCTCAGGGATATCGAGTCTTTCAGAAGCAGATGGTTTTGTTTGTGGTTGATCAACGGCGTTCTCAATTTTTTCTTTCTTTTTTCGTCTAAACCAACGCATATCTTCATTCTCCTATACTCTTTATGATACTCCTTCCTTCATGATCATAATGCCGCTTGGAGAGAAGACGTATATCATAATAAAAGCGTGTCGAATGGGATGTCTTGGAAGCTCTTGGAAACCGGAAAACTTCAGTAGATATACGAAAAGAGCGGGCTTTAAAGGCAATCTTGTCCCAATAGTGAGTCGGTGATAAAGCCATGACAAAGGTAGCTGAAATTGTACACTTTTTCGAACAGAAGATATCCTCTGTACTTACAGTGGATGGATTTCTCCCTGAAACGAAAAAAGACCGATTCGTCAAAGAAGGGGGCTTTTTCATTCGAGTCGCCGATGGTGAAGGTAATGCCCAAACCATCAAAGTTTCAGACACCGAAATGACCACCCTAATTTCAGATATTTCTATGGCCCTTGACAACCATCGCCGAGCAAAACTTGAGTTATTCAAAGAAATTGATGAGCGCCAACGCTAATCTACATAAAAATACATTTTGGTAATATTCATTTCGTAGCGTGCGTTGCCATATCCATCAGGATCTTTTCAGGATCCTTAGCCTTCGTTACCCCACTTGCGAGTAATACTCCCTGAGTCCCTAGTTGTAAAGCTGCGGCTACATCTTCACCAGTGGAAATTCCCGCTCCGCAAAGCGGTATAACTTTTGGATTTATTTTTCGAATCGTTTCAACAGTCGCAGTTACAACTTCCGGTTGAGTTTTGCTTACAGGTATTCCCGTACCAATCAGCTCTGGTGGTTCTACGGCTATGAAATCAGGACCAAGTGCTGCAGCTGCTCCACTGACAACCTGATTATTACTGCAGATACAGATTTTGAGCCCTACCTCTGTTGCACGGACCAGAGACGCTTCTAAATCGACTAGTCGTATCTGGCGTTCGCTATGATTTAATAGTGTTCCAATTGCTCCTGCTTCTACCACTGCTTCAGCTAGGATTGCACTTGTTCCCCGACCAGGTTGTACAGGATCGATATGCTGAGCAAATATTGGCACTTCAGTTGACGCAGCGACACGGTGAATGTCTGTAAATTGTGGAACGAGTCCAATACAAACCCCTGTCTCTTCGCTGACACCAGCCGCAATCTTCGCTAATTTCACCGCGCCTTTACCCATGCTCTCAATGTAGGTTTTTAAATTCACTAGAATCAGAGGTGTACTAAGTTCCATTTTTAATCACTAAATCCATACTTCGCGTCAGTAGTGAGTAGTAGATGGGTATAATCCTTTTCATCCGCTCAACAGATATCTAATCCTCAGGTCTTTGCATGGTTTGCTGATTTATTTTTAAATTCAGCCATACAATGGGTGCCTACTGTAACTAAGGTTTGATGCATATGTCTAAAGAGGATCAAATGTTAGAAGAATTAAAGCGAATAAGAGAAGCTGTCGAACCAGCACCTCCAAAACCACCCGAAAAGAAAAACCTTTGGCAAGAGTTCAAAGACTTTCTTAAAGAATACAAGGTAATGGGCCTAGCTGTAGCTTTCATAATGGCTCTGTACCTTGGACGCCTCGTCTCGCAATTGGTTGCCAGTTTCATAACACCAATTCTGTCAATCATTTTTATAAGTGTTGGATGGGAAGCGCCACCAATAGCACCCTTCACTCCAACGCTGTTCATCCAAGAGCTAATCACATTCATCATTGTAGCTTTTGTCATCTTCATACTAGTCAAAATTACAGCGAGATTAGGTATCGAATAAACACCAACAATCATTGGCCTAAATATTTCTGGGACACTCAATTGCCCAAAATAATTAGATGCCCTAACCTTTGAAACAGGGGATATTACGTTTAAGTCATTCTTCGAGGATGAATTCCCAGGCACACCACCATTCATCTGGATGGGGATCTGGTGGACAACCAATACAGCGCGTCTCAATTCGTGGATCAATTGTTTTAGCGAATTCAGTATATTCAACCAAGCCTACGGATTTACAGGGAAAATCAGGCAATCCCTTACGTTTTCGCGTATCTTGGACTCGACACTGTTCCATGCGAAAAATGAATCGTGTGTTATCAATCTCCTCCATTGAATACGTGTTTAAACGAGCATAAACACGGTATTGCAGGGCTTGTTTTAGTCCTGCTAAGCCAGAATTAGGTTTAATGCCGATTTCCTTCATTATTCGCTTCGCTTCAACAGGAGAAAATCGTCGCCAAGATTCAGTGTCTAATTCTATCGCGGTGTCAATATCGAATTTCTGTTCAGCTGCTAAAAACCATGTACCATCAATGGCTAACCAGTTCTTGGCAAACATGTCAATGATTTTCAACAGCTCTTTCCGGGTGAGTTCCTCAAAAACAACTTGCTTTACCAAAAGGAAAGCCTCCGTGAACCTCATTGCTTGGTTGTGATTTTAAACCTAGCTGAAGCTAGAGTGACTAGAAGTCAATTGCTAATTGGAGTTCACGGACTAATTCTTTGTAGCGGTTTCGGACAGTGACTTCAGTAACGTGAGCTACTTCCGCGATTTCACGTTGGGTCCGACGTTCACCCTCCATGATAGCTGCAATAT
>JABXGY010000201.1 GCA_016550395.1 archaeon
AGCGTGGTTTTACTTGGGTAATGGGTTTTTTCAATATCGAAATAACTTGCTTGGTAGCACTTGGATCAGCAGTTGAGTTTTTTACGACCGTTTCTAATTTCATAGAATCAGATTTTGTAAACAATTCACGAAGATGACGAAGTTTTCCATCCACCCCGCTTGCTCTGACTTC
Organism: archaeon; assembly: GCA_016550395.1. GTDB lineage: Archaea > Asgardarchaeota > Hermodarchaeia > Hermodarchaeales > Hermodarchaeaceae > Hermodarchaeum. The sequence goes on from JABXGY010000201.1 coordinate 173, forward strand.
CTGCTGACATAAACCTTCAGCCTCACTTAGAGGATCAAAAATCCAAAGTTCAATCTGGAATGGTTGGTTATGTTGCTCGTTAAGCAACATTCGTGTAATTCCACGTCCCATTCGTCCGCAACCAATAAGAAGCAATGGATGGACTGGCATTCAAATACACTAGAATCTTTTTTGGAATTCAGAATTTAGCCTTTATCCGGTTTATCAAGTTCATATGTAATCCGAATAGTTCCTTTACCTTTGCTTTTGCGTTTCGTGATATGTAACTTCCCTAGCTCTCCAGTTGCATTCACATGAGTGCCAGCACATGGATAAGCATCATATTCACCTACACGAACTAGTCGAACTTGTTTTACAGAACTGGGTAATTTTGTAAGATCTGAGCGGTCTGGTCCCATACGCTCTGCAAGTTCTTCTCTAGGAATGATTTCAATAATAACAGGTAAGTCTTGTTCAATGATTTCATTCGCTGTATTTTCTATGCCAGGTAAATCTGAAGATTGAAAGGTTGCGGGAGCAAAGTCGATGTGGGAATACTCATCACGAATTTGGTTTCCTGCTGTTTGAGCCTTGTATTTATCGTAGACCACACGACTTACAATGTGCTGTGCAGTATGCATCCTCATATAGGCATAACGACGATCCCAATCAAGTTTCATGAACACTTCATCACCGACAGCAGGCAGAGGTCCTTCAAGATGGTGAAGAATGCGGTTACCCTGCTTCGACACTTGGATAACCATCGCGGTTCCCTTCGCTGTATCTAAACGGCCCGTATCAGATGGTTGTCCCCCTCCCTCTGGATAAAAAATCGTTTCAGCAAGCACTACGGCATTATCAATCACTTGAACAACCGTCGTTGCAGCCTCCCGAAGATAACTATCTTGTATGAAAAGCAGCTCCGTTTTTACCATAGGATCATCTCAATTTGCAATAATTCCTTTATGTTGTAGATTTAACTAGGTTACTTTTCTTATTGATTCACCTTCTCAATGCGAGCGCATAAATTTTAGCCCTGATATTTCTGTTGGGGTAATAACCACTATTTTCACACTTGCTAGTTCAGCTTCTCGATTGCGACCAGGTTTACTAATATAGGATTCAAAATCTTCGGGTATCCGATATTTGTCAATATGGAGTTGTAAATAAGGAATCATCTCCTCGGGATCATCGAGAATTTTGACAGTTCCTCGAATGATGATGCTCTTATATACTGATGCATCAGAGATGGTTTCATCCACTTCGAAGCATACTTTTGCATGGGTTTTTAACGCCTCCATTTTTCGCCCTTTTGCACAGGAATGGAAAGCAATCTTACCATTACTATAGACGTAACCTACCGGTACAATATATGGCCAATCCTCTAAATTCAATCCAAGTCGACCAACACGGGCTAGCGTTAGAAATTGTTCAATCTCTACCTGAGACATTTTCTGCTTAGTTTTCATATTATATCAATATCCTATTAGGTACGTGCTAGTTACTAGCATGTCGTCTTCCTATTAAGAACGAGCCAACATAGCTATCGCACTTTTGGGCAGACCTCGAATGACCTCAAAATCCTTACCATTCTTCAAGATTTCTTCGCATCACGATCAGGAATCAGCGCCTACACCAAATCCAACTATATGAGTTGCATCGTATCCATGGTAAACAGGTTGGTTTATAGTATAATCGACATTTCAATCCCTCTTTGGACATCAGCAGTAATGGCTTTTGCTAACGTCTTTTATTATCGGAGCCACGGTAGGAGTAGGGGCATCATTAGCCATTGCTGTTACCATTGCATTTGGATTTGTCTGGATTTTCACCAAGAGTCCGAATCTCTGGATAGATCAACCTGACAACGCATCTATGGAAGAAAACAGTAGTTTTAGAGCATGGCTCACGAAAATACGGGGAACTTGTAATTTAGGGGCGCTTTTCATTTTTGGGTTTGTAACTGTTGCTTTTCTCTGGGAATGGATTGCTGAGATAATGCACAATGGTCACCTAATTCTACTGTATGGCATTGAATCCCCTATGTTTTCTTCAAGGATGGCAAAAATCGTTTTAGCTTTCGGACATTTGGATCCCTATTTTACTGGAATAACAATCTGCTATGGGTTGATAGTAACTATGGAAGAAACTTCGAACAGAATTATATTACACTCAGAAATAATTCAAGCTGAATAACTCCAAAGAGGATTAGACTTAATATTAGAATTGATAGAGGAATGTCGAATCGATTCGTTTTTACATATGGGATGAAGAAAGGCACATTGCGTTTGTATGTGGCGTGGTCATTACCAAACTCCTTTGATAAATACGATTCTTCGATGAGAGCCAACACGATATAAGCGAATAGTTGTGCATACCAGAGTATGATTGTTCCTTCTCGTGTCAACCATCCAATTCCTCTTGTTACGGACAGAATCCAGTAACTCCAGGCGGTTAAACCAAGAGTTAGGAGAAGTAGACCAGTGTATTGTGGATGTCTGACGAAGCGATATGGTCCAGTCATAACTAGTCCATCTTTCTTTCGCCGTTGCAGGTGAATAGAAGAATATAGGACTAGCAGGAACCCTACAACGATTATTAGGTTGGTTATGAAAGCACCCAACGAAGATAAACTCCTCAGAAAGAAACTTGGTATTGCCTCAATGATGCTAGGTGGAAGCTGTGAAAACAGGAGGACAAGGTAGACAATAACAGGAAGAGTCATTAGACCCACATACACACCGAGTGGAGGGATTTGCTGAATAAATGGAATCAGGTAGCCGCCTACTCTCAATAAGAGCTCCCTTATCTTTCGAACAATTTGCATTGCTCACTCCACAGAAGTTTTAATCTACTCTACAACAGATAATAAAATAATGGTGCACGTTAACCTATAACCTAGCAATAACCTCTTGAACGGGTGACAGTTCACTTACTAACGGAATAATTGAGCTGTTGGACGGAAATTAGGCAAGTTTCACGTTTTCATGGGGCCATACAATGGGTCCCATCGTCTTTTATTACGGATTCAAGTTTCATAAGAAATTAATACCATGAAATTAATATGGTTACACGGCGGATTCACCATTATGGAGAAGGAGTGAATGACACAAAAGCCAGAATCGGAGTTAGTTGAACTCATCAAGAATTTCGCGTTCGATACAATAACCCATTTGGGTGAACTCTCGAAAGTTCTC
>JABXGY010000202.1 GCA_016550395.1 archaeon
ATCGACGGACCACTATATAATGTGCTCAAAATCAAACCCCCACTTGTCTTTACCAAAGAAAACGCCAACCACTTGGTAACCATACTTGATCAGGTTCTTTCTGAGGATGTCGTTAACCTCACAAATTAGCCACAAAAACACTAGCCACGGGGAATACTCATGTATCTTCTTCATTTTTGTGTTGAAGCAATTTTATCCACACAGGCAAGTGCAGCGTTGAAGGCTATGTCCCCACCTGCTCCAGGAGCATTATGAGCGTCACCTGCTAAGTAAAGACCTTTAGTCGACGTTTGAATTGGGAGTCGTTGGTTGCGGTTCTGGTTTATTCTTGGTGATGCCCCATCCACCACCGGAAGGACTAGTCGTCGAGTCCATTTTGGTTTGGGGGCTTTTGGAAACATCTGGTACACTAATGCCTTGAGTTGCTTCATTGGTTTTGCTGCCAAGGGGTCCTTCTGTATCTCTTTAGCTGAGAGTGGATAGTAAAATGTAAAAAGCTGCTCTCCGGCGGGTGCAACGCTAGGGTTGATATTTGATGTTGCCTGTCCCATGATAAAAGGATTTGAACTGACAATCAAACCTAGTGCATCGGTAATTGGTTCTGCAAATCCCAAATCAAGGGTTACACCTGCTGTGGGAATGAGCCGCTTAGCTAGTTCTATGATTTTCAAAGAATCTGGATCAGTTTGAGGTAAAAAGGATGAAATTACATCTGGTGGAACAGCAGCGATAATAGTATCACATGATATCCTATCATTCCCAATCTGTACGGCTTCAACAGCCCTATCCTGTATGTGAATTTTGGTTACAGTTCTTCCCAATCGAATCTCGCCTATAGCTTCAATCTGTTCCCGTAAGGCTTGAAGCAAAGCTCTCCAACCTCCTTTCGGGTATCCAGCAGCTTTTCCACTCCGAATAATTAGATGCATAATATCAAGCATCTCACCCATCGATGCGACAGTCAAATCGGGTTCAATCAGTATCAGTCCCGCATATAACTGGAAAATCCACCGTATCATGTCCGACACTTCATACCCAGCAAGCCAACTGGCAACCGAGGTTGTTAACAGATCTTCAGGGTTAGCACTCATAATGTTAGTAAACAAGGTCCCTATCATTGATCGATCTGCATCACTAAGAAGTGGTGTAGCCATTAATGCCGAAACCGAAGTTGGTAAAGAATACCACTTTTCTTCATGGAAAAGCTGCCCCTCGCCAGAAGGCAAGATCTCAAGCTTCAAACCTAGCCTCTGAAGCACCGTTGCTGCAACACCAGCGTCGCCTGCCCTAAGGGAATGAATCCCCCAGTCTACAATATAGCCAGATTGAAGTGGTTGCGAGTTTGCCCGACCACCCAAAATCTGCTTCGCTTCTAAAAGCAAAACCCGGTACCCCTTCTTTGAAAGAAGGGCACCACAACTGAGCCCCGCAATCCCACCACCAATAATAACCACATCAAATACCATTCTAATCACCATCCAATTCAAATCAATATTAGTGAAAATAAAGACACGCAGAGTAAATGTAATTTATATACAATATAAGCCTAATAACCAAAGCACAACAACCTGAACCTACGGTTCTTCAAGGAGTGGAGATAAATCGTAAGGGTAAAACTCCAACATTGGAAAAGTCTGTTTTTGCTGTTTTTTTTAGTCATCTTGAGTATTAGCTTGTCTCAAAAAACTGGAATTGTGAATGCCCAATGGGAACAAGACACTTTGGGGCCCGATACAGCGCGCGTTGTCAACATCGTAGACTGTTTTGAAGAAATGGTAATCGATGTCACCTATCGAGTAACATCTGGTCCAAGCATTGATGCCTATCTATGCGAAGGATTCATCACACTCCTACTCGGTCCCCCATCTGACCATATTCTCTTTGACCCTGATTCATCAGAAGGTCATTGGAGGTATACAGTCCTCACAGAGGGAAATTATGCAGTGGTCTTCATTAACGATCAAAACGAAGATGTAGTCATTCAGTATCTCATAGAGACCCAATTCAATCCCTTCGGTAATTTCCCATTTGGAGCACTTCTGCTCATTGCGGTGCCCATTGGAATTATTGTCATAGTTGCAGTAGTCATTGTAATAGTTGTAATCAGGAGACGTACAAGACGCCAAGAATTTCAGGATGAGGGTGCCTAACAACTCTAATAAAATTAGAATAAAAAAAT
>JABXGY010000203.1 GCA_016550395.1 archaeon
CACAAGACCAATTTCCCTTATTGTGACAGATCCTCCAACGCCTACTAAGGCATTAGGAGGAATAAGCTGTAAGACCCTAGCCATAACTTCGTTTCTTGTAGGAAAATACATCACGTCAAAGCCATTCTTTTTCAGTGCAGTCAAGGTTCTTTGAACCTTCTTTTTCCAATACCAGTTCCTAACCTCCTGCCAAACTTCTACATCATGCCACATCTTACCACCACATTAACTGCTAAGTTAACAACCCAAAAATACCTTTCACAGTAGTACTAGCAAAATCATTAGATATTCAGTATAAATCATTGTAAGGAAAAAATCAAAAAAGGTACAAATACATCGATAGTTGAAAAATCTGTAAAAGGGTATTATGACACTTTTGCAGATTATTGTGACACTTTCTCTTTTGATTATTCACGAGAGGTAATATAGCAAAGTGGGGCCATTAGGATGAATATAGAAAATCGGTTTCTTATTTTCATCCGACAAAGAGGGTTAGCTTTGGCGCGTTAGATCTATCTTTCAAGAGTCTTGTTACTTTTCTTTTGAATCAGAGATAAACCGCCAAGTAGTTCGACACATTTAAGACTAAACTTTGTAATCGTTCAAATAATTACTCGTAGTTGAGTAATTGTTTAAATATCGAGGTTTCTAACATGCGTATTACTCGAAATTTTCTCTTCGTCTTAGCAATGTGTGCTTTGCTTCTACCGTTTTTCTCAATTCGTTTTTCAGGGATTCAAATGGCGCCTTCAATGACTGTAATGGCTCTGCCTGCTCCAACACTTACACCACGAATTCTTTACTTTACACAGTTTGCTGATAATACTCCTGCAGGGGAAGTACAGAATGTCTGGGGGGCGATTAATGATACTCATGAAACCAATTATGTTCGAACCAACCTAACTTCCTATACGGATCTTGCTAGCGAACTCCCGAACTGTGATATTCTTCTCATTCCCGAACAAGAGCAAATTTATTCAGAAAATATCACCGCCATTGCTACAACTTGGCAAACACCACTTAACACCTTCCTGAGTCAAGGTGGAATTATTATCGGCATGACCTACTCTAGTGATAACTTCGGACCTATTCCTACTGCGCATATACTCAATGACACAGGATTAATGAATATTCAGGGATCATCACCCATGACAGGATCACCGGTCACTATTCTTGACGCTACAGATCCCTTAGCTGATGGGGTAAGTGCATTTACCGCTCCAGCTGGCAGTGTAGATTTCATTACTACAGAAACCGGAATTGTGGCGAATACCACTTTGGGACCAATCCTTCTTCATAAACACAGTAGTGTCGGGCACATTGTTCTGATGGGAATGGATTTCTTTGCACGAGATCCTGAAGCTGACAAAATCCTTGGTAACGCCATCCGATTATACCAACCACCTTCAGCACCGGTTCTAAATGATCCAGGGGCTACGATTTCAGGCTTTCAAGTCCCACTTACTTGGATTGCAGCAACAGACACCGATGGTATTATTGACCATTATGAAGTGCAGGCTAGCGCTGATGCTGGCTTTTCCATTATTGGTCAAAGTGACACCACAACGATGTTGAATTACAGTTTCACCTTTTTGTCAAATGGAACCTATTATTTCCGCGTTCGAGCTGTTGACAATAATACCTTAGAGGGTCCTTGGAGTACTGTGGTTAGTACCTATATTGAACTCCCTCCCTTAACTTTTCCAACTGGTATTCCGGGGTTCCCGATTGAAGCGATAATTCTGGGGCTAGTTCTTTCATTAGGAACAATTTTCGTCATACGCCATCATAAACAGCAAAAGGTATCTTCCTAGGGAGATACCTTCTATCCTTTCTTTTCGGCTAGATTGTTATCATTTCTCCTTTTCAAAGGATCACATCAAGGTGTCTATGTGAGAATTTCGAACGATATGGGTTTTTACATTTCAAAAGCTGTTTTACAAGTGCCCCATTTATCTAAGCTGACTATCAATTCTGGATGTTTCCTTAATTAGAGAAATATCAACACTATACAAGAGCTATGCTCCCGCTTCAGATCTCTTCGACACCAGACCACCAATGAGTCCAATGATTCCAGGTAAGAATCCAATGATAAAGGGAAAAAGTCCCAGAATCAAGCTTATGACACCAGTAACAATTATACCAATTTTGTGTTCACCAGGATGTCGGAACCATCGGAACCAAAGTAACATTGTTATCAAAGACCACACACCCTGAGCCGCAGTGATAATCATAATTGGAACGCCAGTGATAAACCAGAAAGCCATTATGTCTGGATGATAATCAGGTGAGCCAGGGTCAAACCAACCAGTCCAATAGTAATTCAAATGCAACACATAGAGCAAAGCAAAAATTGTGAATGAAGCCAACATTCCTAAAAGCTGAAGTATTGCTCCTGCAAGGACATAATTTGAACCTTTTTCAGCCATTACTCAATACCCTCCATTCCAGTGGGTAGCGTAGCATCTTTATCTAGAAGTATAAAGCTGTTTGCCATTATGAAAAAATTATTTTTCAAATTGGAAAATCCATTTTAGAAAAGTTACCTATTAAATTAGATGTGCTGAATAATTGTGTTTTTTCACGTATGATATATAAGGCAGAACAGGTAATTCTATCTCAGTGCTGGGAAGAATGGTTCAAATGAAGTGGCTATTTGATAACATCAGCGACTAGCTCAGATTTACTTCTTCTAAGCACAAGAAAGGCTTTCCGAAGGTTGTATTGAGACGAGTCATTTAGATTCTCATGCATTTCATCAAGAAATGCGCGCTCCTACTCTTTGGAAGCTTTTCTCATAATAAAGGAGAGAGTTCAATGAAACAATTTCAAAACAGAAGTAATCAATTACGATTACTCCTTTTCGTTGTTTTGTTATCCATTACATCTCTAAGTATTCCCTACTATTATTCCAATGCAATTCCGATGAGCACAAATAACAGCATTAACCCAGAATCAAATTTGATCTCAACGACAAATGCATTTTCCAAACTGAAATCTACACAACTGATTGATAGTCAAGAATATTCCACTCTTAATTTCCTTTTGCCGCAGGAGATGCCTGCAAGCGGGTTATTGAGAAAACCTAGTTTATCACCATTGACATATGGAACACCACACAGTCCTATCATTATCACCAGTGATTCTAATTTTGCAACGCAAGCTGGTAATGAAATGTGGCCAGGGAATGGAAGTGCCAGTAACCCCTATATTATCGAGAGTTTTGATATCGATGTTGCTGGGGGTAATTACGGGGTTCATATCAGTGATACTACGGTGTATTTCATAATCCAGCATTGTTTCATTCAAAACGCAATCATTGCTTGTATCTTTCTTGAACGAGTCCAAAATGGACAACTATTCAATAATACATGCTATGATTATTCCACTGGTATCCTTCTCGAAGATTCAGATGATAATCAAGTAATTAAAAACAACTGCACCATGAGCAAATATGGTGGATACGGAATCGATCTTGATGATTCACACTATAACGTGATTGCTAATAACACCTGTTCTGACAATGATAGTCGCGGTATCTATCTTTATTGGTCAGATTTTTGTCAGCTAATTAATAACACCTGCTATGCCAATGATAGGGGTATCATTACAAATGCGGCTGATCACACCACGCTCACTGACAACACCTGTTATAGTAATACCTTACGTGGTATTGTCTTCTGGGGCGGGGATCAGCTAACTGTCGCAAATAATACGGTTTACAATACAGGGGCATGGGGGTTTGAAATTGACGGGGTATATGATAGTACCTTCTCTGACAATCTCTGTTACCAAAATAGTCATGGAATGTACATTGAAGGTAATTCACAAGAAAATCAAATTAGTGATAATACTTGTTATCTTAATGATTACGGCATCTTTCTTAGTGGTTCACGCACCAACAGTATCGTCAACAATAACTGTAGCGACAATAATCTTGCTGGAATATCTTTGTCTAATTCAGATTCGAATACTTTGAGCGACAATATCTGTGAAACTAATCTTGAAAATGGCATTAGCCTTACTAACTCGGATTCTAACACCTTAGAGTACAATAACTGCTCAAGTAACACATTGAATGGCATTCACCTCATTTATTCTATTTCCAATAGACTGACTGATAACATCTGTCAGGACAGTGATATCGGAATCAATGTGGAATATTCAACGAGTAACGAGCTCAATGATAACTTATGCCAGGTTAATGATTTTGGTATTTTACTAAACAATTCAAAATTCAGTCAACTCAGTCACAATACCTGTGAATCTAATAGCATCGTAGGCATCCGCCTCTACCAAGCTAATTCCTCAACTGTTATTTACAACGACGTGAAAATGAATAATATCGGTATTCTCCTCGAAGAATCTGATTCAAACAAGATCTACTATAACACTTTTGAAGATAACACTTGGTATGGTGTTAGAGTTATAGGATTTTCACATTTCAATCAAATCAAGTGGAACCTCTTACAGACCAATGTAAACAATGCTTTGGACAACTGCACCAATAATTTGTTTGATTACAACTATTGGTCCAACTGTACCGGTCCAGATGCTAATTCCGATGGCATTGGAGATATTCCCCATCCGATCCCAGGTTGGGGGAATAATACTGACCCTCACCCCGCATTGATTTCACCGCTGCCACCAACATGGCTACAACCGCTAGTTAACCAAACCGTTGAATTAGGAACATCTTTTACCTATGATGTCAATGCTGACGCTATTGCTCCCATGGATACATACTGGATCAACAACACATTCTACTTTGCGATTGATGATAACGGTGTGATTAGCAACAAAGGCCTCATACCTGTAGGAACCTATTGGCTACTCATTATTGCAACGAACGTGTATCAAGCCCAACTAACAGGAATTTTCAATGTAACCGTAATCGACACTACACCACCCATCTGGCTCGAACAGCCACAAGACTTGGTAATCCTTCATACCCAAGATGTTGCCTACCAAGTTCCCTTACCCTTTGACCTTTCAGGCATTTGGTACATCTGGCTTGAAGGAGCTGACACTTCGAGGTTTGATATCAATGAAACCGGATATCTAACCAATACTATGTCACTATCCCCTGGTGTTTACAATATCACAGTAGTTGCTGAAGACCCATATTACAATAAGAATTCTGTAACTTTCTTCATCGATGTAAAAGAATACATTTTCACGGTCCCTGAAGTTCCTTGGGCAGATATCAATTTCTGGGTTATAATAATCTGCTCCATCATTGGAGGAGTTGTCATACTCTATCTCAGTGTCCTCATCATTATGAGTTTCAGA
>JABXGY010000204.1 GCA_016550395.1 archaeon
AGCTTCGATCTCAGGAAGTTCCTCTTCTTCCTCCTCCTTCTTTCGTTTCTTGCGTTCCTTCATCTTTTCTCGCATACGCATATATGTTTCACTAAGCAATTCGAGATGGCGCTTCGCAATATCTGGATGAATATCTTTAGCCTCTAGCCGTTCCTGAATGCGTAATACTAAAAATTCCGGGAAGAAAGACTCAAAGTGGACATCCGCCATTAAAACAATCAACGGATCATCATTGGCAGCTACATCAATAGCATTTTCACCAAATTTTGTAATCACTTGTACCTGCTCCAGACGTCGAAGTACATTATCCAATGATGCTTCCTTTTCGACCACTCCCGCCAACTCGGATTTATGCGCAATTTTCCGCCGTAACGTCTTCGTCACATCATAAATATCCGGGTCTAGCAGCAACTGACCAATCATAATCGTATCTTCTTCAGTCCACTGATAACCCTCAAAGAAACTCTTCACACGCGTTTCTAATTCATTGAATTGCTCCTTGTTCAACCCGCCACCTTTAGCAAGCTTAATCGTCTGCTCTGGCGGAAACCGTGCACCCAACAAATCGTTAACTAGAAACACACAGTTGTCTGACACCGCGTTAATCCAATCCTCTTCCACCAGACCACTTCGAAGCAAAGGCAAGGTCACTAGCCCTAAATCAGGATAATGTTTCCCTGTCTGCAACTCAAGCCATTCCCGAAGCTCTTCTGCGGGAATACCACCACGAGCCAACTTATGCATCAACAACCGCGTTTCCTGATCCACAAACACCTTAGCAAGCCGCTGCTCCACGGATAGCTCCACCATCCGCTTCAGCTTCTCAAACACTTCACCCAGATACTCCACAAACTCCGGCTCACCAATATTCTCCACAATCTCACTCGACGCAAGTGTCAACCCCTCTTCATAACTCCGTGGTTCTTCTTCCAAATCCATAAACAACATAATACAAAACTGATCACGACCACGGAGAATGCCAGTATAAAATGACGCTACCGCAATATTCGTTCCTTCAAGGGTCATAGTGAGAAAACCAGCTTCCGGCTTACCCATAGCGTGCGCCGTAAAAACACGTAACATATCATCCTCAGAAACATCTAGGTTTCGCGGGTACACACCCACAATACGCAGGCCAACTTTATCGTCCCACCTGCAGACTGATAAACCACGTGGCAATTCTTTTAGCCTCCCGTTTGGTTAAAAGTTTCCTGTAGCTTTATTACTTAAAGTGACCTATTGGCACTTCGTTTTGACTATCGGATTTCCCGTATTTAACTTGTTTGTCGCCATTACCATTTAGGTGATATTCGTTACTGCTTTCTTTATCCTATATGTAGGGTAATCGTGTTTTGAGAAGTTATTGTGCCGACACCAGCTGATATTAAAATTAGAGGGAACCAGTTAGGATGAGAGGGTGTTTGTTTTGATCTCATTTGTAGGATTCTTGTTTCCATTTGTTTGTTTTTTACTTGGGAGTTGGGGGTTTACCTTATGGGTTAACTGGTTACTTCGACCTACGTTGGGAGGAAAGGAGGTGGAAAGTTGGAGTAAATTTGTCTTTGTGCCGTTGGCGTTAGCTACATGGATTGGTGGTGTCCTTGTATCTGGGGTGTTGATTGTGTTGAGCCCGTATTCATGGGGTGCGTATGGATGGTTACCTATGGATGTGGTTCCTTGGTTGGATTATATTCTTGGGTGGTTTGTCATGTTTACCGTGATTCATCTGATTTGGGCGTTATGGCGAATGCAGTATGTGCCCAGGCATGAACTCCCGGGGTTTTGGATTGCGGCGATGCTGATCATTATTATGGTCTTAGTGACCGGAGCTCTCCTGCTGGTACTAACTTGGTACATCTTACCTGCAGCTGTGTTTCTTTTATTGGGAACTATAACGATAATTCCTACGGTTGGAATCCAATTTAGAAGAACCCAGTTAAAAAGGGAAGAGTTCGGGGTTTAATCGGTGGTGGCTTCAGCGACGGCGCCGAGGATGATTTTGTAGAGGGTTTCGCGGTAGCGGGGGTCGATGGCGACGAGGCCGTAGGCTTGGACACCGAGGATGCGTTGGACGAGTTTGGGGGCGAGGGCGCCGGGGAGGTCTTGTTTGTTGGCAATGGCCCAGGCAATGCAGGCAGGCGCATTCTTGCGGACAATTTCTAAAATATCACGCGTTTCTAAGACGTTTTTCAGCGTGGAATCGGTGACGAGTAAAACGGCGTCAGCATTACGGAGGTAGTAGTTCCAGAGGGAGCGGAAACGGTCTTGTCCAGCAAAGTCCCAGACAGCGAGTTCATAAGGACCAAAACGCACACCTTG
>JABXGY010000205.1 GCA_016550395.1 archaeon
GTGATGATTAATGCATTTTTTGAGGTGATCCTATGAAATTGTTTAAGCAGTCTTTGTGCCTTTTTGAAACTACTAAAGAGACTGAAGTTGTTCCCCAGCATGAGAATGGTATCAAACACGTTCGGCTTGGAAATAATATCTTCAATTGACATGACTTTGGCTCGCTTCACACCTCTTAACTTACAGACCTTTACCGCAAGAGGCGAGCTGTCAATCCCAAGAACATCAAAGCCCTTTTTCTGTAAATACAACGAATGCCGACCGGCTCCACAACCAATATCTAAAACTTTCCCCTTCACGAACTCCATAGCCTGCTTTTCATTGGGCGTCCACTCTTCGTATTCTAAAAAATATCTCTTCGGCTCCGTAGAAGACGCCGTGATATACCCGTCATCCCGTTCCCAAATTTCAAGAACCTCGCGACCCTGATAATAAGCCCAAATCTCCTGACCTACCGCATCTTCCTCAGGCTTCATAACTTCTGTTTTTCTCATACGATATTGTATATACTAGCCTTGCTCTTAAATTTGAGAACTTCATTCACACAATGTCTATAATAATCGCTCATGTACTCACCCATGATGTGAAACAAATCATTATAAAAAAAGCGAGCTAAGCTAATCTTATGGGAAAAAAAGACGATTTACTCATAAAGCTAAAACCAATTATTAGTGATCCAGACAAGTTAGAGAAATTCATTATTGAAAATTCCAATCTTCCAGGTCCACGAGGTAATCTAGAATTAGCGTTTGCCCTTGCAGAAATATATGAAGATTTGAATGTTTTACTGAAATGGACAAACATTACTGAAGACCAATCGGATGTTAATGATCCAAAATCATTCTTAGCATTCTGTGCAGCTGTGTGTTTAGGAAAAATATACACAAGGAAGAAAGACAGGAAAATCATTACAATCCTAAAGCACTTGGCAAATGATGGAAGGTGGCGAATGAGGGAAGCAGTCGCTTTTAGCTTTCAGACTATCGGAGAGTGTGATTTTAACGAATTGAAAACAATTTTTTCTGAATGGATTACTAAGTCAAATAATCTTGAAAAAAGAGCAATTCTCGTCTCATTAGCACACCCCCGATTTCTTAATGAGGAACGGGCGAAATTTTGTTTTGAAATCACAGATGTTATCCTAAAACAAATGGACAAAGGACATAACTTTGATGTGTTGAAAAAAGGATTAGAATTCACTATCAGTGTATTTGTCGCTGCGAATCTGAAACTTGGTTTCAACTTTATTAGAAAATGGATAGGAAAAGACAAAATAATTGACAAAATAATGAAGGAAAACCTAAAGAAAAAGCGTCTTACTAAACGAAAGCCCCAGGAAGTTCAAAATCTTTTACGCGAACTTTAACGAGCTGTTCCTCGTCTTACACCGTTGTAAAAATAATTTATCGTTCACACCCTTTGTAAGGAATGACACATACGTATTCGAAACCAGTCCTGATAGGCTAATATCACATTGAAAAATTAGCAGAACCAAAAAGCCTTGAATTGGCAACCAATTATGGGTTGACAAGACCTTCAACGTTAGTTTCGGTGGCTGAAAGTTGTTGAGTTGATGGGCGGAACTGATAATGTCGGGCGAAATATACTAACAACACAGTGAGGGCAGTCAAATATGCTGTTACCTCGATTAGTGAAGGGTTACCATTGTAACCAACTAACCCTTTTAACACCATTCCGATGGGGCTGTTCTCTGGTAGTAGGAAGTTGATATCCCATACATGTTCAATGAGCACTGGAACCACTCCTGCCTCCTGTAATTCGTGAATGCCATAAGCAATCATCCCCGCGGCAAAAAATATGAGAAAAATACTGGTAATCTGAAAGAAGGTGCGGAGACTGAACCGTTTTGTACTGGCAAAATAGATGTATGCAATTCCAATCGCAACAACAAAGCCTAAGAGGGCACCAAGCCAAATTGCACCTTCACTAATGGGAAGAACAGAGAGGAATAGCACAGTTTCTACCCCTTCACGAAGCACGGCGATGAAAACAATAAAGAAGATTCCCAACGTGGCTGCCATTGTTGCAGCGGTTTTCTGTTCGAGTTCCACTTGAATAGACGATCCTTTTCGATCCATCCACACGATCATCGAAACCAACAAACCGGCTGCAATCAAAGTAGTAATCCCTTCGAAGATTTGGGCACTGGGTCCACTAAACCCTCCCGCTACCCACTGAAATCCGAAGGCTAACGCTATACTAATGATAATCGCGAACGCTACGCCAGCAAACACTTGCCAATACCTTTCAGAGGCACCTGTTCGAGCAAGAAATGCTAAGACAATACCTACAATTAATGCCGCTTCAAGGCCTTCACGAAGAGCAATGACAAACCCAGCAATCATATAAATTCTCCATCCATATCTATAGGTAATGCAATTTTTAGGCGCGCCTAAATTGAAAAACTCAGGTTTGCTTAAATTATAAACTTTCTGAAATAACGAAACGACGACAGCATCTCGCTAAACATTGGCCTTTCGACCCACTAGTTTGTTCAAGAAATGTGTTCTTCTAAAACTTTCACACCGTTTATGATTATGATTCGTTTTTTATTGAAAGGAATCGGGCATTGACGGCAACAATGATTGTACTAATTGACATTAGCGCTGCCCCAAGGGCTGGGCTCAAGAGAATTCCCAGCGGAAGGAGCAGACCCGCTGCCAACGGAATCGCTATCGCGTTGTAACCCGTTGCCCACAGCAAATTCTGTACCATTTTTTTGTACGTTGCTCGAGAGAGACCAAGAATGGCTACGGCGTCCTGAGGATCACTGCGGACCAGCACAATATCCGCGGCTTCGATGGCGACATCTGTTCCGGCTCCAATCGCAATTCCCACATCTGCTTGCGCAAGAGCAGGTGCATCGTTAATGCCGTCCCCCACCATCGCCACCGTTAATCCTCGATCTTGAACTTCACGAATCTTTGCCGCCTTTTCATGGGGCAAAACCTCGGCAAAATAGTCATCTAGTCCCAACTCATTGGCTACCCATTGCGCAACATGTTGGTTATCTCCTGTAAGCATCATACTCTGAATACCCATGCGGCTTAGCGTGGCAATTGCGGTCTTGGATTCTTTCCTAATCACATCTGCAAGCGCTAGTGCACCTTGCAGCTGATCATTAACGAGTACATAGACGATGGTTTTACCCTGTTGAGCTAGCCCCTCTATTATGTCATTTTGGGGAAGCAATCCCTTTTCTTTCAAATACCCTGGGCTTACGACTTTGATTTGCTTGCTATCAACTTGTCCTTCAGCCCCTTTACCTGGAATAGCTTGAAAATTACGAGCCACTGTAAGAGATATATTCCGTTCTGTAGCTCCACGCACAATCCCTTGAGCTATAGGATGTTCAGATAACATCTCCAATGATGCAGCAAATTGGAGAATCATTTCATCGCTTAGGTCATCTAAGGACACAACATCTGTAACCGAAAACTGTCCCTCGGTTAGTGTACCCGTCTTATCAAAAATAATTGCGTCTAAACTGCGAGCGCGTTCAAAAGCTGCACGATCGCGAACTAATAACCCGTTTTGTGCGGAAAGAGAGGTGGAAACCGCCACCACTAAAGGAACGGCCAATCCAAGCGCATGGGGACAAGTGATGACCATCACTGTGACGCTTCGTTCAATACCAAAAGTTAATCCCTGCCCTAACGCAATCCAAGCAACGAGCGTTAGAGTACCAACTGAAAGTGCTATTACTGTCAGAAGGAAAGCTGCACGATTTGCCAGATCCTGAGTACGCGAGCGACTCGCTTGCGCTTCTCGTACCAGATCAATTACTTGGGCTAGATAGGTCTCACTACCCACTTTCGTGATTTCAACGGTGAGGGTTCCGTCTCCATTAATTGCCCCACCAATCACAGGGTCTTGAGGACTCTTCTCAACGGGAAGGGATTCGCCAGTAATCATGGCTTCGTTCATGCTACTCTGACCTTCAATGATAACACCATCAGATGGTACACGATCGCCCGGTTTAATGAGAACCCGATCGTCGTGTCTTAATTCGGCGGTGGGTACTTCTTTGGTCGTCCCATCTGGTTGCAGTACATAGGCGGTCGCCGGGAGTAATTTGACTAACTCTTCTAAGGCCCGTGAGGCTCCCATGATGGATCGCATTTCCATCCAATGCCCAAAGAGCATTACATCAATGAGTGTAGCTAGTTCCCAAAAGAACAGCGTGCCAGGTAAACCAAAAACCACGGCACTACTATAGACATAGGCGACTGTGATGGCGACCGCCACCAAGGTCATCATTCCTAATTGCTGTTTTTTGACTTCTTGGATAAATCCTTTCACGAAAGGATAGCCGCCATAGAAATAGACGATTGTTGAAAAGCCAAAGAGAACCAGTGTGTATCCGGGAAACGAGAGGAATACAGTTAATCCTAACAGAGTCTGAATTAATGGAGACAGTAGCACTATCGGAACTGTTAGTATCATCGAGAAAATGAAACGTTTCCGAAAATCACGAATCATCATAGCATGATGAGAACTCCCTTCATGTGCGTCATGCTTCATTGCCTTATGATGCTGCGAATGATTTGTTGTCATGTTTTCTTTTTCTTGGTTCATTCAATCACTCCTTTATTGTCACCATTATGTTTTACTGGTTTTAAGGATGGGTTACTTACCATGTTGTGATGGGTCTGTTCGGATATATCCAATTCGATATATTTATATCTGATTAGCTAATTTATATGTTTTATTAAATCATAAGTTACGCTTTTGATTTACAGCCCAAGAGTTAACATACTGACCAAAAAAGGATGTGAGAAAAAATGGAATTATTAAATGTAATCGCACTCCTCATAATGACCCTAGACGGGGACCTGGGACATATGGCCCCTGACATGTGGAGCCACATGTTTCCCTTCTCATTCTTCAACGGAATGCCCATTATGTGGCTTTGGATCGTGCTTTTAGTCGTTGTAATTAGTGCAACCGTTGGCATTGTTTTGTATATCCTCCTGAAAGAACAACAGCAAGGCCAAGCATGATGGTGATTCTGTGACCGAAACTTCTGTCATAACTCCTTTTAGAAGCCTTGCATTCTTATTTAGTTTCAAATGCGTGAAGAATGATCCTACGACGTGAAACAAACGCTTTGACACCATTTGGCAGAATAGCACATACGTCTTCGAAACAACTTACAAGGGTATTTTACACACTGGAAAGGCGCTTGCTCTTTGAACAATGATAATATTACTCCATATAGCTGTCTATTAAAACTTAGAGAAGATCTTGTCCTCCATGGCGGGATAGTGCATGGAAATGCTGCTTATTCTTTTCACCCCAGTAATTTTTGTATAAGCAATATGCTATAGTGAATTCGGGCGTGTGCCATTTAATGAACGAAGAATCGGAAAAAACTCTCTCCTCAAGGCTAGGTGATTACCTATGTTATGGCTGTGTTGCAGTAATCTTCATTGGGGCCATAGGCATCTACTTGTTCCTTGATTTCTTTGGACCGTTCCCTTTACCTCCCCCTCTTGAGCAAATTATGACCACAATTGGAGCCGCGATGGTGTTAGTTCTCTTACTCATCGTACTTCCGCTTGGCATCATACTTGGAATTATCTATAATCGCCGAAAGAAAGCCCAAATACAATCATCCGCACCCGTTGAAAAACGTCTCAGCGATCGAGAAAGCCATGAAGGCGTGGTGACGCATTGTCCAACATGTGGCACTTTATTACAAGGTGAAGAACAGTTCTGCTCCAGTTGCGGAGTAGCGATTTTGGATTCTTCTTATTGAGACTGGTGCCTGAAGACAATAGGTAATTACGCGCATCAGCAAATACATTCAAAACGATGTCAGATAAGAAATGAGAGTTGGTTTGATAAGTCCATCCAAATTATGGTGTGAAGCCAATCATCTTTTCCCATCATTTGTATCCAAAATACTTGTTGTTA
>JABXGY010000206.1 GCA_016550395.1 archaeon
CAATAGTAAGATGGATCGGTGCCGTTCTTGGCTTCTGTACCATTCCGTTTCTTGTATGGATTCATCGAACACTTGGTCGATTCTGGTCTGCGGAACTAGAAATTAAAAAGAACCACACTCTCATGACCAGTGGGCCCTATTCACGGGTTCGCCATCCAATGTATACGGTCTTCATTCTTTTCACCCTCTCAGCTCTCCTTATCGCCGCGAATCTGTTTGTAACTGTCTTCGCCATCATTGTTATTCTCATGTTCTATCCCATCTCCCTAAAAGAAGAGGAATTGCTGCTGGACCAATTTGGTGACGAATACCGCAACTATATGGAACGCACCGGACGGTTTCTTCCCCGCATTATACAAGTGAAAATCTTAGATTCAGGTCAGGGAATTGAGGATTAAAAATGATAATGCAAAATGGCACTACCTCAGACTATCATGGAATAACTTTACAACGAGCAGAGGCTGCTTTTCTTTATGAGCTTGAAGAGATCATTGGAGAAGCAATACCAAGTACAGGTATCGGATTTTACCGAACTGGCTTTATTCACTCCAAGCATCAGGTTACTGGATTAAGCATCCGCGAAAAAGGTCTCAAATACCTCCCAGACTCAATTGACCATCTTCGAAACCTAAAACGACTTTATCTCCGCGACAATCTACTGACCACCCTCCCTGAAAGTATTGGTAATCTATTGAATCTTGAAAACCTTGATGTCTTCAACAATCAACTCAAAACGCTGCCTTCCAGTATCGGTAATCTTCACAATCTTCGCCGCTTCGACCTGTCACGCAACTATCTCCATACCCTTCCCTCAAGCATTGGCAACCTCAATTCATTAGAACGACTAGGCCTTCTCAATGTCGAATTGAAGTCCCTACCTGACACAATTGGTAAACTTAGCAATCTATGGGACTTTATTGCCTCCATTAACCAACTCACCTCCATTCCTCAAACCATCGGTAATTTGACTAAATTAAAACGCCTTGTGCTTCATAATAATCAACTCCAATCTCTTCCTGAGAGTCTAGGCGCTTTACGAGAACTCGAACTACTCTCTCTTCATACAAATCAACTAACGAATCTTCCAACAAGTATAACTCAGTTAACATCACTTACCGTTCTTAGACTCGAAAAAAATCAGTTAAAACCTCTTCCTGCACAGTTTCAAGACTGGCTTATTTTACTCAAAAAGAAAGGCTGTGGGATTCGACTGTAACGCTTTCAAAACTTTTCTCGTATTGAATTGACAGCACATATTAACCTAAAAGCTCCTTTCATCATCCAATTGAACAATTAGCTTTGTATGAGGTGCCCCTTAATGTCCACAAAGGACCAAGACCGTCCTGATTTCACTGAACAAGATGCAATGCAATTCGCAGACGAGTTATTCAATATTCAAGGTGTTGCCCAGGAATTACCAAGCGAGCGAGATCGCAACTTTTACATTAAGACGAAATCAGGTGAGGAATACGTGCTCAAAATTGCTGCAACTTCTGAAAAACGTGAAATCCTTGACTTTCAAAATGCGGCGATGAATCATCTGAGAAAACAAAAAAGTACTGTTAATTACCCTCAAGTCCAAAAATCTCGAACAGGAGACTCAATAGTCACAATCTCGGATACGAAGGCAAGACTCCATTTCATTCGAGTACTCTCACATTTGCCTGGTAAGGTTTTTGCTAAAGTCACTCCACATACGCCAGATTTACTCTTTAATCTGGGAAAATTCATTGGGCAAATGAGCCACGATTTATCGGGCTTCTCTCATCCGGCAACGCAAAGAGACCTCTATTGGGACCTAAAAAATGCAGTTTCAGTAATCACCCAACACAAAGGACTTATCACGGATCCAGATAAACGAGACCTCGTAGAATATTTCCAACAACTCTTTGAGACTCATGTACAACCAGCATTACCCCAGTTACGAACAAGTGTGATTCATAACGATAGCAATGATTACAATATTATCATCGATCAAGCTCATATTCCACAGGAACGCAGATTTGGGATTATCGACTTTGGGGACATGGTAGCAAGTCATACAGTGTTTGAGCTAGCTGTCGCAACAGCTTATGCCATAATGGATAAACCTGATCCTATTACAGCTGCGGCACAAGTTATTAGCGGTTTTCACTCCGTTTTCCCACTCACTGAACAGGAAATCGAATTACTATTTTATTTAATTTGTACGCGACTCAGCATGAGTGTTTCAATCTGTGCCTATCAACAAAAACTCGAACCAGAAAATGAATATCTGCGCATTTCAGAGCAATCCGCCTGGAGACTACTTTTCCAACTTAAGAAGGTTCACCCCCGATTCGCAACCTATACTTTTAGACACGCATGTAATTTAGCGCCTTTACCGCAAAACAAAGAGATAGTCAACTGGTTACAAACCAAACACAAGCAAATCGGTCCTATAATTGACGTAAACCTACGAACCTCCCCTTTAACCATTCTTGATCTCAGTGTCAGCAGTCCCGCATTCAGTAGTCTACTCTACGTCCCCAATGTATCAACCATTCCCGATATCGGAGTCAACAAAATCAAGATTGAAAAAAAACATACAGAAATTGGCAGATATAATGAAGTCCGATGGATTTACCCTACTAAGCAATCCCTCGCCACTATTACCCCTGGAAAAGAAGAACCTAACATTCATCTCGGAATGGATATTTTTCTGAAACCTGGCACACCGATACGTGCTCCATTAGCTGGACGAATCCATAGTCTCCAAATACATGCTACAAACCAAACTCCTGGTCCAACCATTATCCTTGAACATCAGACAAAAACGAAACTCAAATACTATACAATGTATGGAAATGTCACTCAGGACTCCATTCGTGAGCTTGAAGCCGGAAGTCCAGTGAGAAAAGGCGATCAAATTGGTACCCTAGGTGAGTTCAAAATTGAGGGTAAGGAATTATCGCATCTGCATTTTCAAATCATTTTAGATTTACTGGATTATACGGGCACATTTCCGAATATGGCTAAATCGAGTCAGAGAGAGGTTTGGTTAAGTCTCTGTCCTAACCCCAATCTCATTTTAGGGATTCCCCCTGAAGCTTTCCCTGCAGAGCCCATGACAACCACTGAAATCCTTCGGATAAGAAATCATCATATTAGCAACACTTTGAGTGTAGCTTACCAAAAGCCCCTGCACATTGTACGTGGGCTAATGCAATATCTTTTCGATGATACAGGCAAAGCCTACCTCGACGCGGTGAACAATGTTCCTCATGTAGGTCATTGCCACCCCCATGTTGTCAAGAAGTTGCTTCAGCAAGCAGCTATTCTAAATACAAATACACGTTATCTCCACGAGAATCTCATCAAATATGCTCAACAACTCTGTGCAACCTTACCCGAACCGCTCCATGTTTGTTTCTTTGTCAACAGTGGCAGCGAAGCTAATGAGCTTGCCCTCCGGCTAGCCTTTACTCATACGAATCAACGTGACCTAATCGTCATTGATGGCGCTTATCATGGCAATACTAGTAACCTCATTGATATTAGCCCCTACAAATCCGAAGGACCCGGAGGCAAGGGCACTCCACCCCATGTCCACAAAATTACAATGCCTGATGTTTATCGCGGGAAATATCGCGCCTCCGATCCGAAAGCCGGTGAAAAGTATGCCCAAGAAATACCTGGTGTAATCGACCAAATCAATAAGAGTGGACGGGGTATTGCAGCGTTCATTTGTGAACCCCTAATGGGTTGTGGAGGACAAATTGTCCTACCTAGGAATTATCTTCGTGAAGCTTTCCGCTATGTCCGCCAAGCTGGCGGACTTTGTATTGTGGATGAGGTTCAGGTAGGTTTTGGACGCGTTGGCACACACTGGTGGGGATTTCAGACCCAAAACGTGGTCCCTGACATAGTAACCTTAGGTAAACCAATAGGCAATGGTCATCCCTTAGCCGCTGTCATCACAACCCCAGAGATTGCGAACTCCTTCAACACAGGTATGGAATTCTTCAGCACAACAGGTGGTAATCCCGTGTCCTGTGCAGTCGGTATGGCAGTGTTAGACGTTATCAAAAACGAAGAGCTTCAAAACCACGCTTTGGATGTAGGAAATTATCTTATGCAGCAATTAACTGACCTCAAAGCCAAACATCCAATAATAGGCGATGTCCGTGGCCTCGGGCTCTTTATTGGTATTGAACTTGTCAAGAATCACAAGACATTGACACCAGCTAAAGAAGAGGCGAAGTACATCATTGAACGCATGAAGGATCTCGGAGTCCTCATCAGTATCGACGGACCACTATATAATGTGCTCAAAATCAAACCCCCACTTGTCTTTACCAAAGAAAACGCCAACCACTTGGTAACCATACTTGATCAGGTTCTTTCTGAGGACGTCGTTAACATCACAAATTAACCACAAAAACACTAACCAGGACAATACTCGTGTATCTTCTTCATTCTTGTGTTGAAGCAATCTTATCTATACAGGCAAGTGCAGCGTTGAAGGCTATGTCACCACCTGCTCCTGGAGCATTATGCGCGTCACCCGCTAAGTAAAGACCTTTAATCGACGTTTGAATTGGGAGTCGTTGGGTGCGGTTTTGGTTTATTCTAGGTGCTGCTCCATCAATCACTTGAAGGACCAGTCGTCGAGTCCACTTTGGTTTGGGAGCTTTAGGAAACATCTGATACACTAACGCCTCGAGTTGCTTCATTGCAATTGCTGCTGAGGGGTCCTTCTGTATCTCTTTGGCTGGGAGTGGATAATAAAATGTTAGAAGCTGCTCTCCGGCGGGTGCAACGCTGGAGTCGATATTTGATGTTGCTTGTCCCATGATAAAGGGATTCGCACTGACAATCAAACCTGGTGCATCGGTAATCGGTTCTGCAAATCCCAGATCGAGGCTCACACCCGCTGTTGGAATAAGCTGCTTTGCCAGTTTAATGATTTTCTTACAATCTGAATCAGCTCTTGGTAGTAAGGATGAAAGTACATCTGGTGGAACTGCGGCGATAATAGTATCACACGATATCTTTTCATTCCCAATTTGTATTGCTTCAGCCGCTCTATCCTGCAAGTGAATTTTGTTTACAGTTTTTCCTAATCGAACCTCACCCATAACCTCAATCTGTTCCCGTAAGGCTTGAAGCAGAACTCTCCAACCTCCCTTCGGGTACCCAGCAGCTTTTCCACTCCGAATAATTAGATGCATAATATCAAGCATCTCACCCATCGATGCGACAGTCAAATCGGGCTCAATCAAAATTAATCCTGCATACAACTGGAAAATCCACCGTATCGTTTCCGACACTTCAAACTCAGCAAGCCAACTGGCAACCGAAGTTGTTAACAGATCCTCAGGGGAAGCACTCATAATCCTAGTAAACAAGGTCCCAATCACTGATCGATCTACATCACTAAGAAGTGGTGTAGCCATTAATGCCGAAATCGAAGTCGGTAACGAATACCACTTTCCCTCATGGAAAAGCTGCCCCTCGCCAGAAGGCAAGATATCAAGCTCCAAACCTAACCTCTGAAACACAGTTGCAGCAACACCAGCGTCGCCTGCTCTAAGGGAATGAATCCCCCAATCTACAATATATCCAGATTGAAGTGATTGCGAGTTTGCCCGACCACCCAAAATCTGCTTCGCTTCTAAAAGCAAAACCCGGTACCCCTTCTTTGTAAGAAGGTCACCACAACTGAGACCCGCAATCCCACCACCAATAATAACCACATCAAATGCCATTCCAATCACCATCCAATTCAAACCCGTATCAGTGAAAATGAA
>JABXGY010000207.1 GCA_016550395.1 archaeon
CGTATATGAGTTGTGTGTATTTAAGGCCCTGCGCGAAAAACTGCGGTGCGCCACGAAGTGTAAAATAACTGGCGTCTGAAAGTGATTGCATCGAAAGTGTAACCCAACACATCGATTATCGAGTCTTGTGCAATGTCTGGTAACAGCCATTGTAAAGCGTAGACAGAGAGTTTGCAGGCCGAAAACATATGTTGAAGCGATTGAGTCCCGTTAATTTTGTCATGTGAGGTGGCCGATGGCCTCGCGGTACCAGAAGGCAACATCATAATCGACGCTAAATGGGCAGGACGTTATGACACCTCCGGGATCGTAGAGCTTGGCATGTAAACAAAGTTATTTTATAAACGTGGGAGATCCTAATGATTCTTTCAGGGAAGAAAGTATCGATCAACAAGTGTAACAGCGAGGAGATTGAGACGATCATTAGGAAGTCAGACGGGTCATAGTACCGTCGAAGCGGGGTAACGCCCGTGGAGGAAAGGACCCGGGGTAGAATCATTCTGGACAAGGAAACGTCATGGGAACAACAGATTTCCACCTATCGACGGAAACGAAATTGGAAAGAATAGCTTGGTTATCGGCGATGGACCATCAGAAGGAGTTTAATAATCTGATGCACCATTATAATTGGGAGTCCCTCGTCGGCTGCTTCAACGAGCTGGATGGGAAAAAGGCCGTTGGAGCAGATGGAGTAACAAAAGAAGCCTACGGAATGAAGCTGGGACCAAACCTTATTGATTTAATTGCCAGAATGAAAAGAATGGCCTACATTCCAGGACCGGTACGTCAGAGGCTTATTCCCAAAGAGGGAAAACCTGGAGCCAAAAGACCATTAGGAATCGGCAATTTAGAAGATAAGATCGTGCAAAAGATGACCCAGAAAATACTTGAAAGCATCTATGAGCCGATTTTCCTGAAATGTTCTTATGGTTTCAGACCGAAAATAGGATGCCACGATGCGATTAAGGCCTTAAGAGATCATCTATACCGTAACGATGTCCGCACAGTGATTGATGTAGACTTGGCAAACTTTTTTGGAACTATCGATCATAAACAGTTAGAGATTATACTACGCAAAAAGATAAAGGATGAGAAGTTCATTCGATATCTCATCCGTATGTTTAAGGCAGGAGTGCTCACGGATGGTGAATTAACCATTAGTGACGAAGGTGTACCGCAGGGTAGCCCGTGTAGTCCGGTCTTGGCCAACATTTTTGCACATTACGTAATTGACGACTGGTTCGAAAATATCGTGAAAGCACACTGCCGTGGGCAAGTCGAAATGTTCCGGTATTGTGACGACTTCGTGATATGTTGCCAATATGACTATGATACAGAGCGAATAATGAGGGTCCTTGGTAAACGCCTTTCAAAGTTTGGTTTGAAGTTGAATGAAGATAAGACCAAGCTAGTGCCTTTCTCAAGATTTGAGGCAGGTAAAGGCAACAAACAAGGCTCTTTCGACTTCTTGGGGTTCACCTTTTACCTGGGCCGCAGCAAAGCCGGTCAAGTAATTCCGAAAGTGAAAACGATTGGTAAACGTTTTAGATCGAAACTCAAGAAAGTGAATGAGTGGTGTCGTAAAATGAGAAACCAATATAAACTCAAGGAGATTTGGAAACGCTTTCGTATCAAACTGGCAGGACACATTCAATATTATGGAGTATCTTTTAACTCGAAAAGATTGAGTATGTTTTGCAAGCATGCAATCCATATGTTTTTCAAATGGATTAATAGGCGAAGCCAGCGTCGATCGGTTAGTTGGGATAAGTTCAATCTGTTTATGAAAAGGTATCCACCTCCAAGGGCACGAGTATGCCATAGTTTGTTCTAACCATTTAGCCAAGTGAATGATTCTATCTTGAGCCTATTGCCTTAGTTGGGCACGATGGGTTCTAACGGGGGTTGTGTCAGGTGACTGGCACTTCTACCCAATCGGCTGATTAGCGGCGTTGTTTAGGACCAATATGATTAAGTTGAAAGAAATATTATTAGAGGCTTTGGGAGCTATCATTCAATTTTTTTGCAACGTATACAATTGGGTAATAACTCCTGAAGGAATATCCGCCGTCGTTCTAATTATCACTTTAATTTTTCTGATATTGACGTTTCAATATGCATATAGACCATATGTTGGTGTCACTCAAGTTCATAGCCAATATGATAAAAACAAGAAAGATTTGACAGCATTTGTAAAAATTAAAAATACAGGTAACATTCCGGCCAATAATGTTCAAACTAATGTCCAAATGATCCATAACACGGTAGTAATAGGAAAAATAGAGGGAAGTTCAAGGTTTGTACTATTTCCTGAACAAGAAACATCAGGCAATCCAATATTTCATAATGTAGAAGAAGTTAACCTCAAAAACGA
>JABXGY010000006.1 GCA_016550395.1 archaeon
CCCGTGGGGATACCTTGGGAGACTTTATGCGGTATGGAGCGGGTGTATGTTGCTGGAAACACTGGTGTTGTACGATTAGCTGGGGTTGACGACCATTTTATTTTTTGGGTTCATTTTTTGGCTCAGAAATATTAAAACTAGTATGGGGTTTACTTAAGTTCGGGTTTTCCTTGGACCATGCGATTATAGAATGTGAGATTTTCAGTGATGATTGCACGGATGGGGAGGTGGTAGGGGCATTTTGGTTCGCACTCGCCAGTGCAGTCTAGGCAATGTTGTGCGCTTTCGATCATGTTTTTCACCCATGGTTTTGCTTGGATTCCCTTATGGGGCCATAGTTTGAAGAGTTGGGGGAGGTTCATCATTGGTTGGATGTTGACATCATGGGGACAGGGGGTACAGGCGCCGCAGCGGCGGCAGAGTTGGGTGTCGAGTTCATTTCGAAGTGTCGCTATTTGTTGGTGTTCGTGGGGGGTTAATTCCCAGGCGCCCTCGACGATTTCGACAATCTCTTCGATTTCCTCAATTTTCTCAATACCAGGAACCGGGATTACAGTGTCGAATTGGAGGAGGTATTTAATTGTCAGGTTTGCTTTTTCCAGCATGCCACCGGCAAAGGGTTTCATGGCGAGGAAGCCGACATCGTGTTCACGCGCCAAGGGGATGAGTTCGGTGGCAGGCTCTCGTGCGATGAAGTTAAAGGGAATCATTATCGTTTTGAAGTGACCTGAAGTGATAGCTTTCCGAGCCACCGCCACTGAATGGGAGGATAGCCCTACATGGTAAATCTTGCCAGCGTCCATGGCTTCTTCAGCCGCCTCCATGGCTCCATCAGAAATAAAGAGACTATCATATGCAGCCAAGGTACTGACGTTATGAAATTGCCATAACTCAATGTGATCAGTGTGAAAGCGCTCTAGACTTTGCTCCAGTAACCGCTGCGCCGTTGCTTTATCACGCCAACTCGTTTTTGTCGCCAGAGTTACTTCATCACGTCGACCACGGATGGCTTTCCCGATACGAATTTCACTATCATCATACCCTGGTGATGTGTCGATTAAGGTGACACCCAAATCGAGGGCACACTGAATGACTTTGATAGCCTTGCTCAGAGGAGGCCGTTGAATCGGGATACCGCCCATTCCAACCCGAGAAACCTGCAAATTGGTTTTACCCATTCGAATTGTTTTCACACCAACACTTCCCTTCAACGAAGTTAATTCATAGATTTTCTAAATAGGTGAGAAAATAATATTATTACATTATATAAGAGTTTTTGAGGCTGAGAAAAAGTGTTTCTGCAAATCATAAGATATCATTTCCTCTGAGGTGCTCGTTTTGAGCACCTTGGAGTGGAGTGGGCAAGGGAGCTGGGTGTATATCGTCGGGAACACTGGTGTTGTACGATCTGGCGGGGTGGACGGTTACTTGTTTTTCGATTATTAGCGTCTTTTAGCTGGGATTTTTGTGGCTTCGATAGCGATGGAATGAGGTATTTTGTAGTGCTTTGCCATGGGAGGGTGGGCTTTAACGCCGTCTTCGGTGGGTTGTGGTTCGTCGAGTTGGGTTATTGCGAAGCCATGGGTGGTTAGGGTTTTCACGTAAGCTGATAGGGGTCGGTGATATCCTGTGGTTGTGAAGGGGTAGGTTAGGCGGTTATGTTTCCATTCGAAAGGGTAGCTGTGGCTTTGGAGATAGTTGGATGTCCAGTTGTAGAGGTACTCTTTGGTCCCGTCTCGACGTGTGCGAGTTTTCCATCCACTTACTTGTTTCCCGTTCAAAACGCGCCAGAGTGAAAAACAGGGGTGCGCAAGTACAATGACCAGTCGTCCCTTTGGTTTCAGAATGCGAGCGATTTCGGCAATTGTTCCTGCGTAATCGTGTATGTCCATTATCGCCATGTAACAATAGGTAACATCGAAGTTTTGCGATTGGAGCATGTGGAGGTCTGCAGCATCAGTGGCATAGTACGTGATGCCTAAAGGATGGCGTTCCTCCTCAGCTATTGCCGCTTGTATCAGTGCTTCACTAATGTCAATTGCCGTAACCTTTGCACCTGCCTTTGCAAAAAATCTAGCAAAACTTCCCTCGCCACAGCCTATATCCAACACTTTCATTCCCTTCACATTCCCCATCATTTGTATGAGGGCAGGACCATTCAAATGTTCGGAGTAGTAGTTCTGTCCACTTCGCACGAATTCTACCCAACTCTCGGCAGCCTTATTCCACTGCTCCCTGTTACCTTCACCAGATTTCAATTGATCAACTCCGGGTGTTTTAGCTCTTTATTGTAAATCTAATGTACTCAGAAAAGTACCTGCCTAAGAATGCATTTCTTCTGGGGTATCCCCGTTGTGTATCTTAGGAAACTTATGTACAGTACGGATTGGCGTATGGTGCCGCTAACACAGGTGTTGTACGATTAGCTGGGGTGGACGACCACTTTTTCTTTTAAATTCTTTAATTCCAAATCACTTTTGAGTGTATTTGATGATTTTTGAGTGGTTTCGGTATTGGAGGTTGTTAATGTATTCGAAGATTGAATTCGAGCTGTTTTTTTTTAAAATCTGATTCGTGATTATTGAACATTTGGACTCTATAGTGGTGTACACTTCTGGATGAAAATGAATAGATATATTGAGGAATTTATGTGAATGGTGAACCACGAATAAAGAAACCAAAATTCTCACTTGCACGCTACAGAAAAGACGAGAGAATTGTAGGGCTTGTGAAAACAACGGACCATAAAATATTGGCCGTCTGGGCTATGGATTGTGCTGAGCGGGTTTTGCCATATTTTGAAGAAAAATTTCCAGAAGACGAACGACCTCGAAAAGCTATTGAAACGCTTAAGAACTGGATAAAGTCAGGGGCGTTTAAGATGGCAGTTATACGCAAGGCTTCGCTTGATTCCCATGCCGCCGCCCGTGCAGTAGGCAGAGAAATTGCAGCCCGCTCGGCTGCTCGTGCCGCAGGTCAAGCAGTGGCCACCGCACATGTTCCAACTCATTCTATCGGTTCTGCCATTTATGCCTTACAAGCGATTCATAGAGCCACAACTGGCTCTAATGCCCACGCAGCTGTAGCGAAAGAACGAGATTGGCAATACCAACACTTACTCAGACTGAGAAAAGAATTCGCATCTTAGCGGAGATCGCTTGGGAGATGAATGGGTGGTAAGGAGTCTGGGTGTAAGATGCCGGAAAAACGGATGTTGGACGATCTGCTGGGGTGGACGACCACTTTTCTTTTGTTGTAGTGTGTTCGTGTGTTATTTTGTGAATTCGGTGTAGAAGATGTGGTCGGTTGTTTGATGGGAGATGAGTTTTAGTTTGGTTTTTTTTGCGAGTTGGAGGTAGTCATTGAGTGATTGTTTCCGTCCTTGCCAGGGGACGCCGTAGCCGGTTTGGACTTCCTCGTGGGGGAGTTGGATAGTGAGGGGGGCAACGAACAAGTGTTTAGTGGGATCAGTGACCGGTGGAATGGTGACATCCCAGATGTGGAATTTACCTTCGGGTGTGAGGACGCGGGTTACCTCGTGGAAGACTTGGGAGCGGGATTCGGAGGGAATGTACATGAAGGAGAAGAAGGCGGTGACCGTGTCGAAGGTGTTATCGAGGAATTGGAGGTTCGTGGCATCCATAACAAGTTTTAATGGTCCGGGTGGGGCTTCCAGTAGTTCTTCCTTTCTAATGTCGATGGCGATGACATTGGATCCTTTAAGCCGTCCAATGATCCCTTCACCACCTCCGCCGATATCGAGAATCCATCCTGAGGCATCAAAATCGTTTACCACGCATTTTTGCTGATCAATAATGAACATGGCATCTTGGGATGGTATTTCTGGCAATATGTGTACCTCGTTCAGGCACTCATAGCGGTCAGTCTTTAAAAACCGATAGGTGCGTGTCAACTACCATGAGAATAAATCGGGGCGTATAGCTAAGTCCTAACCTTCACTCTAACTAAGTGTTATTGATGCTGTGCAATCTCAACTCCGATCTTCCTAAATGTCTCTTCTGTGTTTTCATGTAAGGG
>JABXGY010000208.1 GCA_016550395.1 archaeon
ACGAACCTCTTGCATTAATTGACGGTGAATAACATCAGGCAAATTCTTCCACATCGAGGAAAAAACACGTCGATCAATATATGAGAGGGTTCTTCGTAGTGAGATTTTCATGTCAGCATAGATATCATGGATTTCGATTTTAGCACCCTCGACCTTGAGTGCTTCGAATACCTCGGTGAAATGGGGTCCAGGATGGTCATACACATATCCAAGTTCTTCTCTTCGCCGAGTATAAAAACGCATCAAGGTTGATACATGCGCTGGTGCTGGAATGATACCCATTACTAGTGTTCCATCCGGTCGGAGCACACGCATCGCTTCAGATAAAACCTCCTTCCAATCGGAGAGTAAATGCAACAAATGGATGAAAATGATGCAAGAGAAAAGTCCTCGATGGAAGGGTAAAAGGAGGGCATCTCCAGCCATCAAATTAGATCTAAAATATTTCCTAGACTGTTGATTCAACAAGGCTTTTTCAAGCATCCCTTTTGAAATATCAATGCCAATAACTGGAATTTTCCGTTCAGCGATTTCACGTAGAAAACGACCGGCTCCACATCCCAGATCAAGAACTAATGTATGAAGATCTAATTTGCATGTGTCGGTAAGGTCTTCCATTAATTCCTCCATGAATTGGGTCGACAGACCACGACTAGCATCATAATCTTCAGCAACATGCCCATAATCGATGCGTAATGGATGAGAATCCGCAGGATCACTCATACTCGTCTCTAAAAGAAACGGCTTCTTCCTATCTAAAGGGTTGTGTTCCTAGGTTTTCGCCGTAGAAATTTTTTGTTTTTCCTTACGACAAATGATTTCAATAGTATGACTTCAAGCTATCATGCTCGCAGGATCACTTTCGCCGAGTGTTACCAGATAATCACATTTCTCATCGTGGCATTTATCATTTTATCCTAATTAAAATCACATCTCGATTAATTATCGAAGCAACACCACTGGTACCTTTGCACTTCTAAAGACTTCAGGCTTGCAAACCATCGCCTCAATTCATGAAGTACTCACCTATCCAATTGCCACATCAGCAACCAAACCCCCGTAATAAATATTAGACAGTTAATTCATATAGCCATTGTTCATTCTTGGGAGGCAATTCTATGCGAAAAGGTTGGGGAGCACTCCTTGTAATTTATTTATTCATCTCTCTTCTAACTCTACATGTGGCTGTAAATCCCGCCGCCACAATACGAATTATTAACCTCGATAATCCAAATCCAGCTGATCTAGTATCTCCCTCGAGTCACCCTTTTACACCCAATAAACAGGACACTCTCCTTTATCAAAACACCAAGGATACTCCAAGGACAAGCCAGCCTCCACCTCCCGCCGCCCACAACGCCTTCTGGAACCGCACCTTCGGCGGCGCTAACTCTGACTCTGGTGAGATGGTGGTCGAATGTAGTGGAGGTGGTTACATCATCACAGGTCAAACTAGCAGCTTTGGAGCAGGCGGCGATGATGCGTGGCTGATTCGTACCGATGCCAGTGGGAACCACCTCTGGAACCGCACCTTCGGTGGCCCCGAATACGAGGTTGGCGTGTCGTTGGTGGAGTGTAGTGGGGGTGGCTTCGCTATCACAGGCTGGACCTATAGCTTCGGAGCAGACGGCGATGATGCGTGGTTGATTCGTACCGATGCCAGTGGGAACCTTCTGTGGCAACGCACCTTCGGTGGTAACTGGGACGACTCTGGCAGGGCGGTTGTGGAGTGTAGTGGGGGTGGCTTCGCTATCACAGGCTCTACCAGCAGCTTTGGAGCAGGCCACGATGATGCGTGGTTGATTCGTACCGATGCCAGTGGGAACCTTCTGTGGCAACGCACCTTCGGTGGTTACTTGAACGACTACGGTTTTTCTCTGGTGGAGTGTAGTGGGGGTGGCTTCGCTATCACAGGCTCTACCAGCAGCTTTGGAGCAGGTCTAGGTGATGCGTGGTTGGTACGCACCGATGCCAGTGGGAACCACCTTTGGAACCGCACCTTCGGTGGCCCCGAATACGAGACTGGCAATTCAGTAGTGGAGTATGGTGGAAGCTTCACCATCACCGGCTGGACCAGGAGCTATGGCGCTGGCGACACTGATGTGTGGTTGGTTCGTGTACGCATGCCCGTATGGGTCGAGATGCCCACCAACCAAACCGTGGAGTGGTGTAACAGCTTCTACTATGATTTGAATGCCACATCGGAGGCGGGCATCGATCAGTATTGGCTCAACGACACTGCTCACTTTATCACCGATATAGCAGGGGTTATCACCAACGTAACGCCATTGGCTATGGGGGTATATGGTTTGCAGGTATTTGTGAATGACACACTCGGTAACGAATTATCCACAGAGTTCACTGTCACCATGCAGGACACATTGGGACCTGTCTGGTTAATAGGGCCCACTGATCAGGTTATAGAGTATGGAGCATCACTGTCGCTCCAACTTTCAGCATCAGATCCATCAGGTGTTGACCACTGGAGCGTCAACGACATCACCCACTTTGCCATCAGTAGCACTGGTCTTCTCACTAGTCTAAATATCCTTGCAGTTGGAGACTACGATATCCAGGTAACCGTTTCCGACATATACAATAACGACCGATCCGCCACTTGCACGATAAGTGTTCAAGATACCACAGCTCCCACCTGGGTCACACAACCTTCAAATTACCTATTAGCCTATGGGGAGACTTTGTCTTCTCAGTTGAATGCTACAGATCTCTCAGGCATTGACTCTTGGACTGTCAATAATACCTGGCACTTCGCCATCAGCAGCACAGGCCTTCTTACTAGCGTGGGTATCCTGAACCCTGGTGTATACGGGTTGAGCGTTACTGTCCGTGACCCCTATTCTAACGCCCAAAGTGCCACCTGCACCGTGCGTGTAGAGGAGATACCGGAGACACCTCAAATCCCCGGATTTCCCCTGGCTGCCATTATCCTCGGCATGACAGCAACTCTTGGATTGCTCATCATAATCCGACGACAACGCAAATCCAAATAGCCACCACCCAATTCATCGGTGAAATCATCGATCCCAAAGTCGAACCCGTTATGCAAGCATCGAACAACAACCTTCTGTTGATTTTTCTCTGTATTCCGGTAACCATTTAAAAGCATTCAAGTTAAAGTGCTGGCAAAGGTGAGTTCTGAAATGACTCGTGATCCAACAGCCTTTCTGAAAGAAGAGTATGAAGAGCTGGTCAAACAAGCCTTAGATTGGAGGCTCCGTGAACTCCAAGGTCCCAGCTCCCCCAGAGCCATGGTGGACGGCAAAGAAGTCATCATGCTCTGTAGTAACAATTACCTTGGCTTGAGTAACCACCCCAAACTCAAACAAGCCGCTATTGACGCCATCAAAACGCATGGTGTTGGAAGTGGCAGCGTCCGCCCCATTGCTGGAAACATGGACCTTCACGAAGAACTCGAACGCAGACTAGCTAAATTCAAGGGAGCTGAAGCTAGCCTCGTTTACCAGACTGGATTTGCAGCTAATGCAGGTCTAATTCCACAACTGGCAGGAAAAGGTGACCTTATAATCAGCGACGAACTTAACCATGGATCCATCATTGATGGCGTTCGATTAACCCGAGCTGAAAGAGCGATCTTCAAACACACCGATGCCCCAGACCTCAATCGCGTTTTAAATGAAGCGGAAAAGCATAAACCAAAATATCGTCGCATTCTCGTTATTACTGACGGCGTTTTCAGTATGGATGGCGATATCGCACCACTAGATCAGATTGTCAAAATTTCCAAACTCTATGGCGCCATGGTGTATGTCGATGATGCTCATGGTGAAGCAGTTCTCGGTGAAGGTGGAAGAGGAATCGTTTCACACTTCAATCTCTCACACAAAGATGTTCATGTGGAAATGGGGACTTTCAGCAAAGCCTTTGGTGTCGTCGGTGGACATGTTTCTGGTAGCGAATGGCTCAGAAAATATGCTCTGAATAAATCGCGCACCTGGCTCCTCAGTGGCTCCCATCCACCACCTGTAGCCGCTGCATGCATTGCTGCTATTGACATTCTTGAAAAGGAACCCCAACACGTGAAGAATCTGTGGAAGAATACCGACTACTTCAAGAAGGCCCTCAATGACCTTGGTTTCAACACTGGAATGAGTGAAACGCCAATTACTCCCGTAATCATCGGTGAAAGTGATCAAGCTCAAAAGTTCAGTGTACGACTTTTTGAAGAAGGGGTCTTTGCTTTACCTATCGTGTACCCAATGGTTGCACGGGGTACCGCTCGAATTCGCACTATTATGAACGCCGCTCTTAAAATGGAAGATCTTAATGACGCTATCACAGCCTTTGATAAAGTAGGTAGGGAACTAAACGTCATTTAACCTCTTCTTAAATAATGACGCTCCTTATTGGTGTTTTAGTCGATCTGGTGCTGGCTGAATTGGTGGTAAATGACCTAATTTTGTTTGGGCTATGACTGTTTTGAGTCCTATTCCTTCAAGAAGTTGTTTTACGTGTCGGATTTCTTCAACTGACGGGCGGGTAATATCTAGACGACGAAATGTTGGGCGATAATCCAAAATGCAGACTTGAATGTGATCATCGATGGCGCTAAGTCGGGCTCCCCATTCATGAAGTTCAGTTTCCTTCTGATCAGAAGAGGAAAAGAATGCTGCATTATATGGCAATCCAACACCCATAAAGATTTGATCTGGATAATAATGATCTGCAATATATTTCACTGCCGCCCAAGAAGTTTCCAAATATTGTCGAGCTAGTGAAGGATCAGTAATGCCTGTAATGATTTGATAAGTAGCAAGTTGGACAGCTTTAAGATCAGGTCCAATATCAGTGATGCCTGCCAATACAAGTTCATCAATGTAATCAGGCGTGAGAATCGATGCGTTTGTATCCAGATGTAACCGAGCATCAGAATCAGGATTGAGAGACTTCAGTTCACTGAAAAACTGGGTCAACCACCTTCGGTTCAGAGTTGGTTCTCCACCCGAAATGGCAAGACGGTTAACTCGGTATCTTTTACGGAGTCTAGTAAGTGTTTCCGAAGCTTCGTGGGGCGTGACTGCTGGTGCACGGCTATTATAGGTTGTATCAAAATTCTGACAGGTTTTACATCTGAGATTACAACCTGCAGTAAAACAGGCTACTTCAATATATGAGAATCGGGATCTACCAAAATTTTTTGCACTCCAGGGTGTTCCAACACCACCAACTGGATGAGGGCTGTACCATCCAACAATTCTATGAGGTATGAAATCTTCTGGTAGCTTCGTCTTAACTTGTTGACCTGCTTTTACCGGCATGTGACAACTACGAAGTATTTTACCGTCAACTAATACCAAACATGAAAAACACCCTCCTGTCTGACAAGGGGCAAATATGTCAGTTGAGTGGGGAAAACGGGAAAATCGGATGCCTAGCGTTTCAAGAGCGGTTTTGATAGTGACCTGGCTGGGCACACTAACCGGTTGTTCATCTACGATGATAGTAATTTCAGGCTTATTTTTCTGCTCAATTGGTTCAATAGCTTCTCTATAACATGCCAAATAGCATGCTTGACACCCGATACATACTTGGGGACTTGGACAACTCACCGTTTCAGTACAAAATCCGCAATTCCAGCATTTATCAAGGTTCCGACGATAGATCTGATGAACCATGAGTCTAGCCCTAATATTCCTTGATACTATTGTTTGAGATTAACAGCAGCTGTTAAGTATTATGGCAGAACGTCAGAAATCTCTGATTTATAACAGTCTAGATCTATCGTTTCGTAAGGATTTCGGAGAAGGAAGATTAAAAACCCATATTCTCCTCACCATAATAGGAAGTAGGTGTGGACAGTTATCTGTCCGCATAGGATTCATATATTGGCGGAATGAAAAATGGCAGATTTTAAAAAATACCATATTCAACGGGGACACGTCATGCGCGTTCCCGAAGAGATGAATAATGATTTTGGTGATGGTGATTGTTATCTTGTCGATACGGGGTCAATCATCTATCTGTGGTGCGGAAGCAAAGCCACGGTGGATGAGCGCTTCATTGGTGCAGTCACCTCCGTATGGCGTGACCAGGCTCGTGAAGGTGTAGCGCGCCTTGTCACCGTGGAGGCTCGAAGTGAACCTCCGGCATTCCTGGACCTCTTTGGTGGTAAACTTAACATAACAGACCAGGATACAGAGGGTATATTGAAGAACGTCATCCTTGAGAAACACGAGTTCAAGCTTTTCCGGCTCAACATCGTAGGAGGTGTCCATCTTTTCATCGAGGTTCCCCGTGACCGTAATAGCCTCAAATCTGATGATGTTTTTATCCTCGACACCTTCGATAAGATCTATATCTGGCGTGGTAGCTCCTCATCGGGACGTGAGAAATTCCATGCGATGCTTATTGCTAGACGGTATGACTATGAACGGGCAGGAGCTCAGAACATTATTCTGATAGAGGACGGAGAAGAAACCAAGGAATTCCTCCAGGCTTTAGGATGAAGAATTCGGTTAAAAATAGCCTGTCTGTTCAATGGAAACATTATTGATAAAACGTATTAAATCAATGAAAAATTATACAAATTATTATAAATAATTTATTATTAAGTTTATAACTAACAATAAATGTTGTTTTTAACTATATATTTTTATAATTTTTCCTTTTTAATGACCAATTTAAAACTTTAAAGATAATAATTGATCAATGTCTTTTTAGGCTTTAGCTTAGATTATTTGATGTGCTGATATAATATTAGCAAGAATAAAGCATTAATGTATATTAAATAAAATAGTATATTATAATAAAGTTTTGCAACAATTTTATAAAGACAATTCTTTGAAAATTACAAGGAAAGATTTTGTTAATAGTTAATTTGAAAAGTTAGGCTATTTCATAGGGATTTTTATGTAACCAATTCTTTATTTTTTCTAAAATAATATCCTCTGGAAGATTATGAATGACTAACCACCAAGACCAACTTGAAGGATTTGTCGCGGATGTTCTTTTACCTCGTATTGACGAAGTAATGAATGCCGCAACTAATGGTGTTGATGAGATTCAACTCCGGGATCTTTTTTCTCGTAACATTTTCGATGCTTTGAAATTTTTCTACGAACGATGGACTCCTGTTTACCTGGATATGCATGGGCAGAAGAAGACGACGCATGCGAGTCGGACACTGGATAAGTTATTTCAGGATGTCATTGAAGGTCCTATGGAACAATTCCAGGAAAGCTTAGTGAAGGCACTTTGGTATTTATTAGCGATTAGCCTTGAAGATATGGATAATGTTCCAGTCTTTCCCGACGAGCTCACGTTTACTGACCTAGAATCTGCAATTAAAAATGCGACACGGCGCATTTCCTAACTTTACATTTTTTTAGGAATCGCTATTTATATAACCACTACGCTTTTGTAGTGAATTCTCTGCTTTGACCGAGTATACTTGGAGTTATTAGAATGAGCTTCTTAACAGCAAAAGAATGGCAAGAGCCAGTTATGACCCAAATTCTCATCCCGTTGCAAGGGATTCCTGGTGAGGCTAACATAATCAGTCTTGGGTTTTCTTTGGCTGAAAGCTCTAAAGCCCAAATTAGGATTCTGCATTGTAAGGAGCGGTTCGGGAAAACAGATGAAGAAATGCTAAATAAGCTGTTAAAACATAGCCAATCCCTTTCTAAACGCCTTAACATTCCCTTTGATTTTAAACGAGTAAAAAGGGTACGAGCTTCAGATGCAATCCTAAAGTCAAGCAATGAATCAGATTGCGATATAGTAATCATGGGTATTGCTGAAAAACCAAATCACAAACATTTGTTGGGATCAACAGTCCGACGTGTTGCACGAAAAAGTAAGAAACCTGTTTTGGTTGTTGTCTCCTGGTTGAACAAGTTCAAAGACCGTCAAAAGTTTAAGATTAAGAAAATACTCCTACCGATTCGGAAAACTAGTAAAGATATTACCGCGCTTAGGTTGGCTGCAGCATTGAAAAAGAGTTCTGCTGCCCAGGAGGCAGAGCTTATCGCGTTAAACCTTACTC
>JABXGY010000027.1 GCA_016550395.1 archaeon
TGGATCTTCGACATTCATCATGTCAACGAAAGAATAGATGCCAAGACGGTTGGTCTCATAAATGAATTGATCAATTGTATCCACAGAGGCTAACCCCGATACAACCACTGCATCTGCCGACTCATCAAAGGCTAAATCAACCTCAACCTTTCCTACATCAAGAGTTTTCAAGTCAGCAACTAAGAATTTGTCTTTTGCTACTTCTCGTAAGTCACCAAGCACAGCCGTTCCGTAACGCTTGATAAGCGGAGTACCGGCCTCGAGAATTAGGTTATCACTTTTGGGTAATGCTGCAATGATCTTCTTGGTTTTTTCAAGGCTCGGAATATCTAAAGCAATCTGAAGATAGTGAGGTCGCCACAATCGTGGTACGCGAAAGCCCATGATGGGGTGAGTGGCACGATCCTTATCGTACATGATTTTATCCACCGGAGGATAGTTTGAAAGGGCGCGTTGAATTGAAAGCTTCGTCGCAGCATAGTTATAATGGTAGATTCTACGATAATCCTTCGCATCTGGATGAATAAACACACTGCAGATAACGACCCATTCGTCAGCCTTACCTTTCGGAATTATTCCTTCTTCCAAGGCATCCGCCACTGCTTTCGCCACAGCAGCTTGGGCGGGTCCAAATATTTTTTCAGCATCACCCATGTCCTTGACTGTTACCTTCGGGACAATCAGCGTATGGGGCTTGGGAGGTAAATTGGGTCGAATCACCGCTAATAACGGCGAATGCCCATGTGATACATTGGTCATGCCCTGTGCAAAAGCGGTCCCCACGGGACCGGATTTCTCACCAATAATTAGATCAATATGGGCAATTTCCGGAGCTTTCCCCACCAGCGCTTCGCCGACAAGATATACCATGATTGGTCATCCCTAGTGCTAATTGCAATTCCCATAACCCTACCCTCCGTTATAATAACGTTTTGTGACAAAACAGATGCTTAAAATTCGGATAAAATTCTGTGAAACCTTTTCGCTCACCACGTAATTTCTCGTTGAAATAACAAATAATGATTAACCCAATTGGGATCTCCAGCGGCAGAATAAGTGTGAAGCTGCCACCCTTCTTTCTGATATTCAGCAATAACCCTAGCGATATTCTTGTGATGATTAACCTGCACACACACATATTCAAATTCAATATCTTTCACGATGAGTTCACCTATGATAACTCATTAAGAATACGAATAAAAGCATTAGCGACCCTATTATTCAGCTGGTGGGGACCTATGGTCAAATCAAAGCCAGATTATTCAGAGTATAGGAAACACATAATTTCCTTAGCTAGCGTGATGACATTTCTTGCGGGATTCACATTTACAGTGATTACTTTGCTTCTTACCCAACTTCCCGATCTAAGCAGTCTAGCATTATCGATAAATTTTCTGTGGCAGTTCACATTATTTTTTTTGGCCGTCTTGTTTTATCTAATGCTGTTTATAGTATTTTATTGTCTTGTCATCAGTATTATCTTGGTTCGAGACCTTATTCCTAAAGGCACAATGCCTACAGCAGCCAAAATCTACAATGTTGCCTATGCATTGATTTGGTTGTTGATTGGAATTCCGCTTAGTTTGATGTTCCTTCTTTGGAATTTAATATATCTGGCATTGGCAGCCGCAATTGTGTGGGTGTTGATTATCATTGTTTTATTCGGTTTAATTTTAAGACGTGGTCAAGTGCACATACACCGCGTTCGTGAGAGACTTCATGGTGAAGAGTAAGGAAGAAGATAAACGTGATGTAATATTCTCTGCATTATTGACCTAATCTTTTGTTATAAGGTTTGTAATTATATTTTACACTCACAGTCACCTGTGATGATATACAATCAATCATTTTTCATTTCAGACAAGGTATTGTCGCAATGAATAGACCAAATATCTTGACCAAAACGTTAATACTGCAGGATTTCTACCGACTCTTCACCGGATTCCTAATTACTATGGAGGTGACGTGTATGGCAACTGATCATGATGGGGTTGGCTGCGAAATCCTCCAACGGAGACAGGCTCTTCGATAATTTACATTCGACACCACATTTTCATTATCTCTTCTTTCATCTAGCCTATGCTTTCACTCAATTAGCTAAAGCGCGCTTAACACCAAAACAACTTCACTTATTATTTGAAACTCATCAAACTCTTCGTTACAATCCCGATCTTTCACCAACAGCACTTGCAGATCGTCTGTCAAAGAAACTACGGATACCACTTAGTACAATCAAGTTTAACTTGGCAATTCTGAAAGGCGCAGGCTTGCTCGAAACAAAGCCCGCAGGTAAACAGCAAACTACCGCTCACTTGTCTTATGGTGGCCAACTACTCATTCAACTTTTGCCCGAACCAAAAATTGGATAACTAAGAATTAGACTACGAGGCTCTTCGAAGAGCCCTCGTGTCTTTATTTTTTACAAGTGTTTAGCTACCAATTGAGTTAATTCGACAAGTCTTTGGCTGAAACCTGACTCATTATCATACCAGGATACAACATGCGCGAAGTTATCATTTAGTACTTCAGTAAGTTCGCTGTCAAAGATAGATGAATGAGTGTTACCAATTATATCTGTAGAGACTAGAGGTTCTTCGTTATATTGGAGAATGCCTTTGAGATATGATTCTGCTGCTTTTCGGAAGACTTGGTTTATTTCATCCTTTGTAGTAGTTTTATCGAGTTCGATGCTAAGATCAATAATTGATCCATCTGGTACAGGTACACGGTAGGCCATGGCGGCAAGTTTGCCTTTGAGTTGTGGGAATAAGCGAATAATAGCTTTTGCTGCTCCTGTTGTGGTAGGGATGATATTGATAGCCGCTGCGCGGGCACGGCGGTAGTCTTTATGAATAGCGTCAAGTAGGGATTGATCGAGGGTGTAACCGTGAATGGTAGACATGAATCCCTGTTTTATTCCATAGTTGTCCATGAGGACTTTGATTACGGGGGCAAAACAATTAGTAGTGCATGAGGCATTAGAGATAATATGGTGGTTGTCAGGATCGTAGGTGTCGTCATTAACCCCAAGGACAAACATGGCATCTTCGCCACGTCCTGGTGCTGAGATGATGACTTTTTGTGCACCAGCCTTCTGGTGCAAAGCGGCTTTGTCACGATCTCGAAATACGCCGGTGGCTTCGATGGCGATGGCGACATTGAGTTTCTTCCAGGGGAGCACAGAAGGATCTCGCTCTTTGTATATTTTTATTGAATGCTTATCGATTATTATTTCATCTTTCGTGGCCTTAATAGTGCCAGGGTATTGTCCATAGATTGAATCGTAACGTAAAAGGTGTGCAAGAATTTGGGGGTCACCTAAATCGTTTGCTGCAACGACATCTAAGTCTTTGATTTTTAGAGCGCTACGGAGGAAGTTTCGACCGATGCGACCAAGGCCGTTGATAGCAACTTTTACAGCCATAAAGTATCCCTCCAGGGGATTGACGATTCAATATTTTATGGCTATAAGTGTTTCCTGTTTTTTTCACATCTGAATTCTCGGTAATTTAACCGGTTTATTGAGAAAAAGGGAGAAAACTAAATCTGTTCTATGATACTCTTAGGAAGGGTCTCACGAGCAAGAAGATAAACAATGGAAAGGAGAAAAAGATCGAAGTCAGCAAGACCTTCGATATTCGCCCAAGGTTTTGATTCCAAGGTGACACATAGAATTTTAGGTTCTTTTTCTTCTTGTAGCACAGAAACATGGCCCATTTTTAAATCGACTTCGAAAGTCGCTTCTTCCCGTTCAATGAGTAAGCGATTCCCACGAATTGTGAAGCCGGCGGATTTGAGAACTTGTTTGAGCCGTTCGAGATTACGACTCTGAGTGGGTTTCGGCTTTCCTGTTACTTGAAGATCTCGTTTTCGTCGGAGATCGTGCATCCATTGTTCACTTTCCGCTTCATTAGTGTGATGTGTTTTCGAAGACCCTCTGTTAGAACGAGAAGGAGAATTGATAGAGATTCACACTCCAAGACGAAAGTCGATTCATTTGATATAAGGGAGCAGGTTGGAACAGATTTGCCTAACAAGAATTCTTACATGAATCCTCCGATATTGGCTGATGCCTTGGCAATTTCAACGAAAGCGCCTTGAACATCACCCTGAGGAGAAACATAGGCAATTACATATCCTTTGTCTCGTGCAGCAGTAATAACAATTGAACCCTGACCACGGACATTTGTTGCTACGAGATGATGGTCTGTTGCTTGGATTGTACTATATTTGACTCCCTGGATAGTAATACTTGGCGGTTTACTTTGCACTGCTGAAAGAATTTCATGACCTGCAACTGTCCAATTGGGAGTAGTGAAAAGCACAGTTCCATCAATTCTAATGACTGAAACGGCCATAATTGTATTATCTACTTGCTGCATGTAGTTGACCCAAGCTTGGATATTATCCGACATGTTATGCCAACACCTCTCACTACAGGGATGTAATTGATTTATTAAGACATTTTTGGTATCGATAAT
Source organism: archaeon (assembly GCA_016550395.1). Lineage (GTDB taxonomy): Archaea > Asgardarchaeota > Hermodarchaeia > Hermodarchaeales > Hermodarchaeaceae > Hermodarchaeum. The sequence continues at coordinate 4,482 of JABXGY010000027.1, forward strand.
AAAGGTTCTGGCGGAATGCTATGATACACCCACACGATAAGGGAACCTTACTCGTCATTCGAGTAAAGCCACGATCAAAAAGACAAGCCATCAGATTAGATAAGGAAACTATCTGTCAAGTTCACGTCAAGGCACCACCAATACATGGTCGGGCTAATGCCGAAGTTCAAAATCTTGTAGCCAAACACCTTGAGATTTCACCAACAAAAGTGAAAATCTTATCCGGAAAAAAGGCTGCAAATAAGACTTTACTTATTGAGGGAATGGATCCTGAAGCAGTTCGTTCCGCTTTAACCAGGTAACTATCATTTTCCGACCTTTTTTTGCGCTTCATAAGCTGTGATAATGTCACTGACTCCCGTAGCTTCCTCTGGCGATTTATCATATCGCCAAGTCCCATCAAAGCGTGGAAACCGAATTGCTAATCCCTCATTTGGTGCCACTTGATTAAACGCACAAGTGTGCACAGGACTACGAGTAATCTCATCACCTACTACTTGGAATACTAACATTGGACGAAACCAAACATCAGCTTTCATCTTCGAATCTACCAAGGGATCTTTTTTGGTCAAACGGTGTTCATGAAATCTTTCAGGAAGCTGCTCAAGTTCCTCGTCACTAAATCCAGTTCCGACTTTACACACTGTTTTGAATTCACCACTTTCTTCATCACGAACTGCTGCAAGAAGCGCGCCATAGGTTTTTGCCCGTCGCCCCCGACCCCAGAATGCCCCTACAACAACGAGGTCTACTGGTCCAATAGCCTGTGCCTGATAAGATTCTTTCAGTTTCACCCAAAGCCAACTTCGTGCTCCTGCCCGGTATATGGAATCTGTGCTTGTTGACTTAATAATGAGGCCTTCACTCCCATGATCTAGTGCATCTTGGAACATATTCTCAATTTCACTAGTCGAGAAGAGTTCTTTTGCAGGAACCATACGCGTATAATCACTTGTTTGAACAATATCCTTGAGGACCTTGCGACGTTCTAAATACGATTTGCGAGTTAAATCAGTACCCTCAGCGTAAAGACATTCAAAGAAAAAAAGTGCTACTGGAATCTCCTTTACCATTTCATTAATTTTGTATTTTCTTCGCCGGCGCATAAGTACTTGAAATGGTAACAATTTTTCTGGATTATTCTTATCAACGGCCACTGCTTCCCCTTCTACTATACAGGTTTTTGCTTTCAGATGCTTTCGAGCAATACGAATAACGTCCGGGTACATAGAAGAGATTTCCTCGAGGCGTCGTGAAAAAATTGTGATATTATCCCCATCCTTATGGATCTGCATTCGTTCGCCATCAAGTTTCCATTCACCTGATAATTTCCCTTCAAGTTTTTCCACAATTTCTTGAGGTGTTGATAATTTTTGAGCAGCCATCATCCGGATAGGTTTACCCAAACTTACTTTGACAAGCTCAACAGCTTTTAGTCCTTCAGAGGCAATTAGACCAGCAACATATCCTAAATCACTAGTAAGATTATAAGCCCGTTCAATTATCTGTCGATGCTCCTTCCCGCCAGCAAAGGCAACAGCAAGTGCATCAAGTACTGTCATCTCAGCAATCCCCAACCTCAATGCCCCTGTTACTGTTCGAAGCAGATATCGCGCTTCCAATGGGACTGCGGCGTTGATTAAACCAGCTAAAGTTCGAATTTTGAAATCCGCGCTTCCTGTTCCTTGAGCTGCCGCAATTTTCACTAAGGAACTGTAGACTTGTTGAATTTCAAGTGGGGTCTGGAATAGGGCTGCTTGGCGTTTTTCTGTAAGTAATTGCTCACATGCAGTGCCAATGTCACCTGTTGTGTTGACAACTTCAGCGACTTGTTGGTTCTTGATACCCAGGGCAATGGCTATTGCGTTGATAGCCATTTTCTCAGCGATTCCAATTTCTGGTTTGCCAGTCCAATCTGGATAGAGTTTCCCTTGGGTAAGATAGACGACCTGACTGATCGTTTCAGCTTTTGTAACTTGAGCTAGTTTTGTAAGTAGTTCAGCCAAGATGTCAATCATTTCTAACCGTTTAGGTGTAGTTTCTAATCGGTTGTAAAATTGGGAAAGTTCACGATACTGCATATCTAATCGCCGATAATCAAAGGTGGTTAGTAGACAAAAAGATACCTTTCGATTAAATAAGTTACAGCGGAAGTCTTTTGCCTCAGTGAATCCATTTTCAGAGAAAGAAGTATATTACGTCGTTTGTTGGTATGTCTCATTGTGAAATTTGCCACCAAAAAATTAGTCTAGCAGAAGCTCTGCCAATCTGTGTCTCGTGTCTCCGAAAAGCCACAGAAGAATCTGAGCAAATAATTCAGGCTGCTCATAGATGGCGCCAATATTTGTTTGAGTTACCTGAAGATGTTCCTCGAGCGGACGATGGAGTGAAGTGTAGGATATGTGCAAATGAATGCGTTATCCCTCCAGATGGACTTGGTTATTGTGGATTACGAAAGAATGTTTCCGGTCGTTTAGAAGGTAGGATCACTGCGACGAAAGCGTTAATGCATTACTACTTCGACCCTCATGTAACCAATTGTTGTGGGTCCTATTTTTGTCCAGGCGGAACTGGTATTGGGTATCCCCAATGGGCTAAGAAGCCAAGAGCAGAATTTGGTTTTTCAAATCTCGCAGTCTTTTTTTATGGCTGTAGTTTGGATTGCCTTTTCTGCCAAAATGTTTCTCACAAACAAATCTCCCAAGGAACATCAATAGAGCTTGAAGCCTTTCTGAAAGTTATTGAACAAAATGAGAAAATTACCTGTATTTGCTATTTTGGGGGATCACCTGAACCTCAACTTCCTTTTACATTACAGGTAATGGAAGCATGCAAAACTCGTTTTAAGAACCGATTGTTACGTCAATGCTTTGAGATGAATGGACACGGAAATCCCAAATTAATGAAGAAAATGGGAAAATATGTTGAAGAAACGGGTGGAATAATAAAATTTGATCTTAAAGCGTACTCGGATTCAATTTACCGGGCACTTTGTGGTGTTTCCAAAAAGCCTAGCTTTGAGAATTTTGAGATGCTATCCGACACCCTTTCCTTTGATGAAAAGAACTATCCTCCACTAATGGCAACCACGTTGCTAGTGCCGCATTATATTGATGAAGATGAAGTTACACAAATTGCTCGATTTATTAAAGAACTTAACCAACCATCGATTGAGTATAGTCTATTGATTTTTCATCCATGTCATCTAATGAGCGATTTACCTGTTACTCCATTAGAACAAGCACAACGCTGCTATGATGCGGTAAAACAAGAACTTGGTAAGCGACCGCATATTGGGAATATCAATTTATTGTCAGGTCGGCTTCACCTCTAGGTTACGGAGCAGCGAAATTCTTATATGTCAGTGAAAGGTGCAACAGCAGCAATATTACTCAAAGAAGGTGACACACCAATATGTCACTTGGCGGTACTCCTGTATTACTGTTAAAAGAAGGTACAAAGCGTGAACGTGGCCGAGATGCCCAACGAAATAACATTATGGCAGCGGTCGCGATTGCAGAAGCTATTAGAACAGCACTTGGACCGAAAGGTCAAGATAAGATGCTTGTTGATAGCTTCGGTGATGTTACAATTACGAATGATGGAGCTACGATTCTAAAGGAAATCGATGTAGAACATCCTGCTGCAAAAATGATTGTTGAAGTAGCTAAGACCCAAGATGATGAAGTGGGTGACGGAACTACTTCAGCAGTTGTACTGGCAGGTGAGCTCCTTAAACAGGCTGAAATGCTGATCGACCAAAAGATACACCCTACCGTCATTGTAGAGGGGTATCGTAAAGCAACTGAGAAATCGCTCGATTTGCTAGATTCAATTGCGGTAGAAGATTCCAGTGTTACGATGCTTAAGAAAGTAGCAATGACTTCTATGCAATCAAAGGTTGTATCGGAATTTCGTAAAGTGTTAGCTGATTTAGCCGTTAAAGCCATTCAACTTATCACTGATACAATCGATGGTGAAAAGCAAGCTGATCTTGATAATGTGAAAGTAGAAAAGAAACAGGGTGGAACAATCCAGGACACAATGTTTATCGAAGGTATCGTTCTTGATAAGGAAATTGTCCATCCGGGAATGGCAAAATCGCTTGAGAACCCGAAGATCGCTCTCATCCAAAGTGCCTTTGAAGTTGAAAAAACTGAATTCACTGCTAAAATTGACATTCGAGAAGTTACCCAAATGCAGGCTTTCCTCGACGAAGAGGAGAGAATGCTCAGAGAAATGGTCGAAAAAATCAAGAAAGTTGGCGCAAATGTCGTTCTTTGTCAAAAAGGAATTGATGATGTAGCACAACATTTCATGGCTCAAGAAGGCATTATTGCTGTTCGCCGTATCAAGGAAAGCGATATGGAGAAACTAGCAAGGGCTACCGGTGGAAAACTCATATCAAATCTTGATGATTTATCAAAGAAGGACTTAGGTACTGCTCAATCGATTGAAGAACGAAAAATAGCAGATGACAAAATGGTCTTCATCGAGGGCTGTAAAAATCCCAAAGCCGTTAGCATTCTTCTTCGAGGCAGCACCGATCTCATCGTTGACGAAGCAGAGAGAGCCTTGCATGACGCCCTCTGTGTAATCCGAAACGTCGTAGAAGATGGTCGGGTTGTTTCAGGTGGCGGAGCTCCAGAAATTCATGTCGCACAGCATCTACAAGACTATGCTGAAACTCTACCTGGTCGTGAACAATTAGCTGTTCTCGCATTCTCAGAGGCAATGGAAATTATTCCTAAAACTCTAGCTGAAAATGCAGGCCTAGACTCTATTGATATTATTGCTGAACTTAAGACTCGGCATGAGAAAAAAGAAATTAGCGCTGGTATCGATGGAATCAAAGGCAAGGTTGGAGATCTTGCCAAAGGAAATGTCTGGGAACCTTTAGTCGTAAAACGCCAGGCTATTAAGTCAGCAAGCGAAGTAGCTCAAATGCTCTTGCGGATTGATGATGTCATCGCTTCCAAAGGCATGGATGCAGGCGGTCCACCTGGTGGTATGCCTGGCGGCGAAGACTTCGAAGACTAACTAACTAAATAATAAACCAAGAGGCGGAAAATGTGCCAAAAAAAGGACCTGAAATTGGTCCTAAACGAATGACTCGATATGAAAAGTCCCGAGTAGTGGGAGCCCGCGCCCTTCAAATTTCTATGGGCGCACCCATTCTCACACGCATCGATGCAGAACTTCATGATCCAATTCGAATCGCAGAGCTAGAATTGCTTAAGCGAGTCCTTCCCATTACAATTCGTCGTAAGTTACCATCTGGTGCATTTGAAGACGTGGCATTAGTTGATCTTCTCGATTAACATTTTCCGCCTGCCGTTCTTTGTTTTATAGTTCAGTATTTTAGGTATTTTTCTGACCTAATATATTGAAATCAGAGAAGGGGCCAAAAGGCTGTTAAACTGTGAAATTATCGAAACGCTTTTTGCATTCTTTATAGAAGCATTGAGCTATAAATTGATGGACGTTTTTTTGTTGGGTGTATCCAAATGAAACGGTTTCTAACGTTTGATGAACTCAAATCAATGAAATATGAAGAAATCCAGGCTATACAAGACCGGAAATTCCAGGCTTTTATACGCTATCAGGTTTATCCGAATCATCCCTTCTATCGACGATTATTCAAGAAACACAACGTTGATCCCTTCGATGTTCACAAGCCCACCGATTGGGCGAAATATGGGCTTCCCCTCATCAAAAAGGCTGATTATAAGAATAATCTCCGTGAATTTGTAATAAATCCACAACAAGTAGAAGGAAAAAACCGCGCCCCAGCAGAAATTATCAGAAACCTGCTTGACTACTATAAAGAAGCTGGTTTCAAAAAAGATCGAAGCTTCGTGTTTCGTCGTGGACTGAAAGTAAAACTTCGAATTGGTAAAGATCAAGCTACACAGGAACTCCTAGACCATATTAAATACCAATACTCTCCACGATTCTTTTGGTTCTCCTCTGGTCGAGCCTCCGGACTCCCCTCACCCGTATTCCTAACCCATTACGACAACGAACTTATGCTCAACAACATGGCAAAATCTGGAAAAATGGCTATCGATCCCTTTGTCAAAGATGGTTTTGAACTCCGCGCCATGAACCTCTTTCCCTCTGCACCCCATCTAGGCTTTTTTGGCGTTGATGGGGGGTTGCTACAAATGGCAGATTTTATTGTACGATCAACAGCAGGCGGTGCCATTTCGACCGATAAGTTAGTACAGCTAGCTGAATTATTCAAGGTGACCGGGTTTGCTGCAATGCCTGGCTATTTACGGAATATATTCTGCCAAGAGTTACTAAAACAAAAACCCAAACTAGAACCTCGTGGAATTGTCTTGTTTGCTGGTGAACGGATTTATGAGGCAGTGATTGATGATATAAAAGAATATTTTGCGGAAGTAGGAATGACTGAAACGCGGGTTATCGGCGGTTGGGCAGCAAGCGAAACTAAGATTGGAGTAGCGTGCCAGTGTGAGGAGAAGGGAGGATATCATAATCTTTCTCCTCTTGCTTTTGCAATACGCTTTGTAAAGTTCACAGATGATGCGGGTAATTATGAATTTACAAGCCCAGAGGAAGGTGGATACATTACTATCTTTCATGTCGATGGTCGTTCATCCATGTTTGAAGGATATCTAATGGGTGATCACGTTGACAAAGTGACCACTGGAAAATGTCCCCATTGCGGCTTAGAAATGCCTTGTTTCTTCAATATCTCTCGGGAATCAGAAATTGGTGCCCAAATGCATGTAATGGGTATTGCCGAAGAAAAAATCAAGGGTACAACAGTAAATCTAACGGCATTGCGTGAATCATTACTTGCAATGAATGATATCCATGAAGTACAGATTATTATTAGTAAATCAAAACCAGATGATCCGTATTCTATGGATGTTCTTTCGTTAAATGTCGTATTGAAGGCTGGAGCAAGCCAAATTACAAACCAAAAAGCGATTCAGAGATTGACCAAGACTGAAACTGAGATTACACCAGTAATCCATTTCATGGACTTAGATACACTTTTAGAACAGGCTGGCGGTTTGAAATTTCAAGAAATTGTAGATTCCAGAGTCAAACCTGCATAATTAGAAAGGAAGTGGAGCCTCGAGCGGGGATTGAACCCGCGACCAGCAGCTTACTCGGTATTTTCTTTCCACATACGAGGCTGTCGCTCTACCACTGAGCTATCGAGGCACTGTAAAGAGGTTGAATATGGGTACCCAAAAAAGATTTCGTCATCATATAAGATAGTAGTATGGAAGTGATTAGTGATGGCTAGAAACGGGAAAACGGTTCGTGATTTTGGTGAACGGGGATTAATCCGCTGGTTCCATGAGTTGATTACTCCTTCTGACAAGGCTCTCCTTTCAGGAATGGAAGATGCAGTAGCTGTTCCAGTGAACGACAAGGCCCTCGTTGTGAATAGTGACATGTTAGTTGCTTCAACTGATGTATTACCCGGTATGACAGCAGATGAAATCGCTTGGAAGGCTGGAGTTATGGGATTAAGTGATTTAGCTGCAAAGGGCGCTTTGCCATTAGGAATTGTAATTTCTTTGGGACTTCCTGCTGAAACAAAAGCGAATTTTGCAGCTGCATTAGTCGGTGGTTTAAATTGCGTATGTCGTGAACACGACACCTACTATCTTGGAGGAGACACTAACCAATGTGTTGAATTAGTGATTGATTGTACTGCCATTGGTGTTGTTGAGCAAAATCACCTCATCCGAAGAAAAGGCGCAAATCCCGGTGATCTTATTGCAGTAACTGGCGAGTTTGGATATACTGGAGCCTTATTCGAAGCGGTCTTGCGCGGATACAAGAAGCCGAAAAAGGTTGTAGAAAAAATTCGAGAAAAAGCTCTACGACCCCGTGCTCACATTAAAGAAGGACAAGCTTTGGCAAAAGCGGGTGCTGCGTCAGCGGCAATTGATAGCAGTGATGGATTAGCTTGGTCATTGCATGAACTATCCGCAGCGAGTCGGGTGGGTTTCCGTATTGATGCACTTCCAATTCCTCCAATTTGTTTGGAATTTGCTACATCAAATGATTTGGACCCCGTAAGTCTCGCGCTTTACGGGGGGGAAGAATTTGAACTGGTAGTTACTGTTCCACCTAATCGTTGGAAAACCGCACAAGAAGCCATTCAACAGAGTGGTGGTAGGTTAATCTGTATCGGAAAGGTAGTCGATGAACCCGAGAAAATTCTGGTAATCGATGATGATCATAGAATAATCAAGCCACATGGATTTGAGCACTTTTCGCAATAGGAGAAGTGGCGGGCTCGGGGGGAGTTTCGGATACCAAAGGGCATTCATTCGAACCCCCGACAATCGGGTATCTCTGAAACTGAGATCTTAAGAGCCCGACGCTCTGCCTGGCTAAGCTACGAGCCCGCTTCAGTGCAGTTTTTCTAGCCTTAATATTAAAACTTTCTGAAAAACAGTTAAGCCGTAGGATTTTATACTGTCAATGTCACAATGGCGACTTAGTATGACTACAAAACGAATTGTAATTGCTGGAACCTTTGATATACTCCATCCAGGCCACGTGTTTTTGATTTCTGAAGCTGCAAAACTCGGTGAGGTAATTGTGGTTATCGCCCGAGATGATAACGTGCTTCATGCAAAAGGTCGTCAGGTAATTGTTCCTGAAAAACAACGTCTTTTCATGGTTCAAGCCTTGAAAGGAGTTTCTCAGGCTATTCTAGGAAAACCAGGACCTGATTTTGTAGGCATCGTAGAAGAGTTAGAGCCGGATATCCTGTTATTAGGTCCCAATCAGAAGATGAATCTTGAAGAAGTTCAAACGCGATTGCAACAAATGGGTCTGAAGACGAAAGTAATGCGATTGAATCGATTATTCGATGAATTCCCGTTAAATAGTACAACAAAGATCATTGAGAAAGCGTATGCGAATCGGAAAGATCAGCATTAACTGTAACTATATCTCCATCGGATATGTTGAGCTTTTCACGAAGATTGATAGGAGCAATAACCTCAACGACGTTGGGATGATGATGTGTACGTTCGATCAAAAGGATAGCTGCATTTTGTTGATTATCTATAGTTGCCGGATAACATGCTACAGGTCCGAAGGTTCGATCACCAGTTGAAAACCCATTAATCTCTATTCCAATTGTTGCTTTGAGTAGCTGAAACTCATTCACATCGGCATCAGTATGTAATTGAATATTCAAGGTGCCAGGAAATGGCGTATAGCCTAATTTTTTTCGGAATTGTTTGCAATATCCCTCTAATTGCACGTAGTAGGCTCCTTCTCCTAATCCGGTAAAAATCCGACCTCGAAGCGTTACTGATCGTTTCTTAGTCATAGCCACTTCTAGAATTGACTGAACATGGGTTAATTCAGCTACTCCTTTTGATTCAATTCGTATTAGTTGCCCGCGATTTGTTAGAATACGTTGAATCCATCCATTACGTTCAAGAGCAGCCAATCTCCGTGATGCCGTTTGTTGACTTGTATTAAGAAGAAGGGCAAGTCTTGGAGTAGATGTTCGTATACTGTTAGTTACAGCGCCGAGTTGGGCCAATACTAGAAGTGTAAACCATAACTGTTCTTTCAATTACATCATCCATTTTTCTTCAGTGCTATTCGGGCGTTGGTGGCTAGTTTGTGGGCGCGTCGAGTTGGCTCAGGAAGTCGATATTTTGTGATACATTTCAATGTCATATCGATTGCAGTATTGAGAGAGATTCGATGCCCTACACTAACATAAATTGGATTACACCCCGATTTGGTAGAAATTCGAGCGCCTACCACTTCGTTATTTAGAACGATCTCATCAAACGCTTTTATATTGGACTTAATTTCACCGCATAGCATTCGTTTCGCTACTCCGATTGTTGGTATTTTCTTCAGAACCCCAAAATGGCTCGCTGCACCCAATCTTCGTGGGTGAGCACGACCATGTGCGTCAATGAAACAAAGATCAGGTGTGTATGATAAAGCTTCGTAAGCAAGTGAGAGAGGAGTATATTCCCGAAAAGAAAGAAATGTCGGGATATAAGGCACTGTAGTTTGGGCTAAGATGATTTTTTCTTCAAGTAGTTGCAGTTCTGGAAAGCTAAGAAGTACAGCTGCTCCAATAGCGGTTTGTTCAAGATATGCAACATCTAATCCACAAACATATTTGGGTGGATTTGTGAAATCGTCTGCCTCGATGACATAATCGACTAGGCTTTGTTGAACTTTTCGCGCTTTTGTTGTAGAGAAGCCTTTTGGCAAGTGCTCCATGCCCCTATTATTCTTTCAGCGTTTTTTGAAACGAGGTAATTCCTGCAAGTAACCGACGGTTTTCGATTGCAGTACTAAGATCAGCCCGGGTTCTTTCAATTAACCCACGTGCTATGTCAGTTTTTCTTCTCAAACCAGGGGTCAAACCACGTGGAAAATCAAAGGTTAATAGAGTGGCATAAATCTGTTCCATCCTCTCAAACGCCCGTTTTGCCTCCTCTAAATTATCATCTGTCAAAGAATCAATAGCATATCTTCGAAGTTCACCTACTAAGTCTCCTAGACCCTGTAGATAACCAACTTCACTTAGGCCAATTTCTACTGGTCCTGGAAGATTTTGATTTAAACTAAATGCTAGAAATAGCGCTGCTTCCGCAACCTCACCCTCCGCATCATGAACTAGCCCGATAACAGGCAGTTGACTTAGTTTTTCCAAATGTGTCTGTGCTACCTTCAACATTGATTGGGCATTTTTTATTGATTTTTTAGCTTTCTTCAGTTCACCTTGATGAACAGCAGATATGGCTTCCCGAGTTACTTTCAGAACATTATGCATTTCATCAATAAGAAGATCCCGTGCCTTGTTTTGTACTGAAAGTTTAGCATAAATATCGTCACCAATTTCTTTAAGACCCATTGTTAATTGCTCCATTCTATCCAAGTTTCCGCTGATGGAGCAGTGAATAAAAAATACTTAAATGATTGGCTTTATGTGAAAAGATGGGTTGTACTGTGGTTTCCTCTGAGTTAGCGAAGATTTACAGGAAGCAACATTATCGGTTCATTGGCCGGAATAGTGTGCTGAAGAAATGCTATCATCTTCACAAAGCTCTAACACAACAACGACCGTGTTATAAACAGACCTTCTATCATACAATCACCACTCATCGGTGTATGCAGCTCTCACCGACTTTACAATGTTCGCAAGCTTGTCTATTTTGTTGGCGGACAATGCCAGGTGATGAGGGGTTTCCTAAAAAGTTAGAGAAGGAAATACCAGATGAGCCATCAGAGATTTTGAATAACGCAGTAATTGAGCAACGTAAAATTCTTGATGGATATAATCCAGTGTGTCACCCTAAGGTTATCCCACAAATGTATGAGGAAGCTAGAAATCCCCGTCACGTTGCTATTAGTTTGGTTGGGGAACCAACCCTCTATAGACGCTTATCTGATTTGATTATGGAATGTAAACGGAGAGGTTGGACGAGTTATCTTGTAAGTAATGGGACTAATCCTCACCTGTTAGAAGCAATTGAGGAACCTACCCAGCTTTACATATCCTTTGTTGCTCCTGATAAGAAAACCCATCAAAAACTTTGTCGACCTAATGTCCCGAAGGCTTGGGACCGGGTCCAAAAATCTCTGAACCTATTTTCTTCATTTTCCTGTCCTACAGTTGTGCGAATGACACTTGTTGAGGGACATAACATGCACAGCGTTTCTAATTATGCGCAATTACTAGATACAGCTAATCCGGATTATATTGAATGCAAGGCGTATATGCACGTAGGGGGCAGCATGCAGCGTTTATCCCGCGAAAACATGCCGAGTATGAAATCTATACGAGAGTTTGCTGAAGCAATAGCCAATCAAACTGGATACTCGGTTACTAATGAAGATACAGTTAGCCGGGTTGTCTTGCTATCACAAAGCTAATAGAAGAACCTGATTATTCAGCAAGGGAGAGATGCTTCGTTTCTATTCCACCTGGTGTCACGATAAGAAGATCAATACCGTCGCCTGACATTGCATCTCGTCGAGTGGCAGACCGAATAGCCTTGACTGCTAAGTCAATTGCATCCTCTTTTGAGAGATCCTCACGATAATTAGCTTCGAGAACTCCAAGAACTAGTGAAGTAGCAGTACCAACCGCCGCATAAGTCTCTTTGATAAGAGAGCCTGCAAGATCAAGGCTGTACAAGTGCGAGCCGTCCTGGTCGACACCACCAATCAGCGTTTGTGTAAGATATGGCATATACTTACGACTAAAGAGAATATTGGAGAGTAATTGAGCTGCAGCTTTGACCGTAATTGATCGCCGGTTTTCGAGTCCAAAGAGATTTGATTCTGCAGTTAAGAAGGAAGAAAGCATTTGGTAATCACCGCTAACGCCAGCACTTCCGACAATGATGTTCTCGGTTATTGGAAAAACCTTCTTTCCAGTTTTACTAACAACTGTATAACCCCAAAGAACTCGTTTTTCGGCACCGATGACTACTCCATTTTCAAATGTTATTCCAACAGTTGCTGCACCGAAGAAAGGAGTCAAATCATTTTGTCCGCTCATTAAAATTACCTGCTCAGCTATCGTAGGAAAGCAGTTAAAAAATCTTTGTGACTTGCTTGATGAATGGTTAGTGATCGATTTTGAATCCTTTTACTAAATTAAAATACATTCAAAGTAGCAAGGAGCTGTTAGATATCGCCTTTGCACGTGCTTCAAAACTAACATTACCCAAATCAAAGAAACCAACCCACATTCGCGTTCGTGAACGAGAAATTGCCAAACTAAAGAAAGTGAACGAAATCCTTACTACAAGGTTAGAAGAAGTAGTCAAGCGTTTTCCAAATTTTGATGAGGTCCATCCGTTTTATCGAACTCTGGCTGACACAGTGATTACAATTGACGAGATTCGTCAGGCCCTTGCATCGGTAACATCTGCAGTTCGAATCATTCGGAATATCATCAAGGAGAGTATGCATAAATTAAGGAGCATTGGAACCCCGAATGACGCCCGAAAACTCCGATCCGCTGCTTATGGTCGCATCTCATCAATAATTAACCGCTTAGAACCACGATTGACACTGATCCGGCGAGCAGCAAATGAATATCGTCGGTTTCCGTCAATTAATCTAGAATTGCCAGTGATTGTAGTTGCTGGATATCCCAATGTAGGCAAAAGTTCACTGGTCGCAATTCTGTCTTCAGCCAAACCTGAAATTGCTGAATATCCTTTTACAACTAAAAAAATCAGCGTTGGACATTTTCCCATAAATTCGAACGAAGGACAAATCCTCGATGTTCCCGGACTATTAGATCGCCCGATGAAGAAGAGAA
>JABXGY010000209.1 GCA_016550395.1 archaeon
AAGCCTGTGGAGAATGTATGGCAATTTGTCCAGTAGGGGCTATTGGGCCTTTAAATACGAATCCTACAGTGATAGATTCCGCAATTAAGTGTCTTGTTGAAAATAGTGTTGAGGGATCTGAATCTCTAATCGTTGGATTTGCCTGTAATGAGTGCGTCTACCGGGCAATTGACGAAGCGGGTGAAGAACGACTCCAATATCCAGCAGATCTTCACATTCTTGAGGTTCCCTGTACTGGAAGTATTTCCGCTCCCAAGATACTTCAAACACTCGAAGCAGGAGCAGATGGTGTGATTCTTTTTGCCTGCGACACGAAACTTTGCCATTATGGTCGAGGCGCACGGATGGCACATAATCGGGCTAAAGTTGTTCAAAATGTCATTAGGCAATCAGGAGGCGACCCTTCTAGGGTACAAGTCGTCCAAATGATTGGACGTGATGCCAGGGAATTTGCACATACTGCCCAAAAGGCAGTAGATGCCATCAAGGGAAGGAACGGAGGTTAATGAAATGCCAACTGAGGAAACACGTATTGGTGTATTTGTCTGCAAATGTGGTACTAACATTGCAAAGGTAGTTGATGTCCCAGCAGTAGCTGATTATGCAAAAAATCTACCAAATGTTGTCTATTCTGGATGGCAGCTTTTCACTTGCTCAGAGGAAGGACAAACCATAATCAAAGAGCATATCAAAAAGCACAAGCTTAATCGTGTGATAGTTGCATCTTGTAGTCCCAAACTCCACGAACCCACCTTCCGTCGAACTGTCATGGAAGCAGGTATTAACCCATTTTATTTTGAAATGGCAAACATCCGCGAACAAGTATCCTGGGCACATATGAAGCAAAAGGACGAATATGCGGAAGCAACGCAAAAAGCTAAGGATCTTGTTCGAGCTGCAGTATTCCGAGCTTCTCAATTGGAATCTATCGGCTCCACTACGCAAACTGTTCCACCAGTTTGTATGATAATTGGAGCCGGAATTGCTGGCATCACTGCAAGCACACTTCTTGCTGATAATGGTTATGAGGTACATTTAGTGGAACGCAGTCCAGCACTCGGTGGTAAAGCCGCACAATTAGGTTTCGTATTCATGACGGATACTTGTGGAGTGTGCGTACCACCCAAGCATGGCGAAATGGCCCGAAAATGTCTGTCTAAACGCGTTCTACTCAACGATCCTAAAATTCACGTTTACACACAAACAGAAGTCAAACAATTTAGTGGATATATCGGCAACTTTCAAGCCAAACTTCAGACCCAACCGCGAGGTGTTAACATAAACACCTGTACCCTTTGTGGTAAATGTATAGAATCATGTCCTGTCGAAGTACCTCATGAACTAGACTTAGGACTTGGGACACGGAAAGCCATCTATTTACCATTTCCCCAAGCCGTACCACGAGCCCCGGTCATTGATTTTGAAAGCTGTACGAAATGTGGAAAATGCGCCGAGGTATGTCCGGTTAATGCCATCGAGTTAAATGAACCTCCAAAAAATACCGATATCACTGTGGGCACCGTGATTGTTGCTAGTGGCTTTGATGTGTTTAAACCAGATGGCCTCTACTTATACGGAGAGGCTCCAAATGTCCTCTTACAACTTGCTTTAGCCCGGATGATGGATCCGCTTGGTCCCACTAACGGGAAACTCCAACGAGTTTCAGATAAACAAATTCCTAAGCATGTGGGTATGATACAATGTGTTGGAAGTCGAGATCCAAATTATTATTCTCACTGTTCCCGAGTATGTTGTCAAGTCGCAATGAAACATGCCGTGTATATCAAGGAGCACTGGCCTGAAACTGAAGTCACCATCTTTTACAAGGATATCCGCCTTCAAGGCAAAGAATATGAAAGATATTATCTCAACGCTAAGAAGCTTGGAGTAAACTTTCATCGAGCGGATATCACGAATGTTGAGGAAACCACTAATAACGGTCTCAAACTTGCTGTTGCACATCATAACGGAAGTAAAGAAATCGTTGATGTTGACATGCTTGTTCTGTCAGCGGCGATGATTCCAGCTGAAGGTGCTAAGGAGCTCGCTCACACGCTTAACATGGAGGTTGATCTTCAAGGATTCTTCCGTGAATATCATCTAAAATTGGCTCCCGTTGATACCGCAACTAATGGCATATACCTTGCAGGTGCTTGTAGCAGTCCACGGGATATTGCTGAAGCATCTTTTATGGCTGCAGCTGCAGCTTCGCATGCGGCTATCCCAATGAGTAAAGGTGAAGTCGAAGTAGATCTGGCAAAATCTGTTGTCGACGAAACGCTTTGTATAGGGTGTGCTAACTGCTATGGGGTGTGTCCCTATAGTGCTATTCAGATGGAAGGGGGAGTTGCCAAGGTCATTGAAGTTGCCTGTAAGGGCTGTGGTATCTGTGTTGTTGAATGTCCTGCAGAGGCTATCCAGCTTCGCCATTATCGGGACAAACAAATTTATTCGCAAATTGAAGGGCTTCTGGCTAATGTGGGGGTGGCGAAAAAATGAGTAAAGCAAACTTAAAAGTGAAAACTACACCACCAAAGGCTTCATCCAAGCTGACACAAAGGTTTGAACCCCGTATTGTTAGTTTTTGTTGCCATTATTGCTCTTATGGAGCTGCCGATCTTGCTGGTGCTAGTAAGATGTCTTATCCAACAAATGTGGAAATTATCCGTGTGCCCTGTTCAGGACGAGTTGATCCTCTACATGTATTACGTGCCTTAGAGGAGGGCGCAGACGGAGTTATGGTAACCGGTTGCTTGAAAGAGCAGTGTCATTTTGTTACAGGTAATATTCATGCGGAAAAGCGAATGCAACAGCTCATGGCAGATCTTGAAGCGATTGGACTCGGTGGACGATTAGTCTTTGAATTAATGAGCGCTGGGATGGCGAATAAATGGGTTGAAACTACCTCTTCGTTTTATGATCGCATTCTTGAACTGGGGCCAAATCCCCTGAAACACATGAAGAAAGAGGTGAAGTGTGAGTGACTGTTCGAATCGCAACGATGGGTATGGCAGGCTGTAGTGGCTGTCATATCGCCCTCCTTGATATCGGAGTGAAACTATTAGACATACTAAAAGATGTAGAATTGGTTTATTCCTATCCGTTGGTTGATACAAAAAATCCCATTCCACCAAACATTGATGTTGCTCTAATTGAAGGAAGCATTCGTACTGAACATGATAAAGAAATGGCTGAAGCCATGCGGAAACAAGCCAAATTCGTTATTGCCTTTGGCGCGTGTTCAGCCCATGGCGGTGTAAATGGACTCGCCAATGTCTTCGGAGGCATAGAGGGTGTTGAATATGTCTATACCAAAACAATCCTGATGGCTCAGAAATTAGTGCCTTCTGAACATGTCCCTCAAATTCTTCAAAATGATTTGCGATTAAGTGATGTCGTTAAAGTAGATTTTATCATCCCAGGCTGTCCTCCCAATCCGGATGAAATTGCCAGTGTACTAACAGCATTGCTGTCCGGAGAAACACCCGTCTTGTCATCTAAAAGCATCTGTGACGAATGCCCCCTCGAACGCTTAACCGAAGCCCCGACAAAATTGCGAAGAACGCATGAAGTCCCTGAACCCGACAAATGCCTGTTATCCCAAGGCTTTCTTTGTATGGGACCTGCTACCCGAGCTGGCTGCAATGCTGAATGCCCACGACGTGGCATGCCCTGCACTGGCTGCCGGGGCCCATCTGAGACAGTCTGGGATCAGGGGGTAGCCATGCTTGATGCATTGGCGGCTATGGAAGAGGATGAAATCTCAGGCTTCAAATTACCACGACTCGCGGGAACATTTGCTCGCTACACCTACGCTTCGTCAAAACTGGACAATCTACGGAAAGGAGTGAAAAAGGAATGACCAAACCCAAACACATCGAATTCGAACCCATGACCCGACTTGAAGGGCATGCTAAAATTAGTCTTGATGTTACAGGTGGTAAACTCAACAAATGCCACTTCCATATCATCGAATCACCACGCCTCTTCGAGCGATTCATGGAAGGTATCCCAGCTGAAGAAGCCCCCCAACTCTCTGAACGAATTTGTGGCATCTGCTCCGTCGCCCATCACCTTGGCTCCGTGAAAGCAGTCGAAGCGGCCTGGGGTGTGACCCCGCCCAAACAGGCTGTGAAGTTACGCTATCTCGAAAACTTCGGTGAATTCATACACAGTCACGCCCTTCACCAAGTCTATCTCGCCCTTCCAGACTTTCTCACTCCCGAAACCCCCAACGTTCTTGCAGTAGCAGCAAAAGACCCAACCCTTGCGAAGAAAGGTATTGAACTCCGGATGTTCGGACAGAACATCATCAAAGCCGTTGGAGGACGCATGATCCATCCCTGCTCAGCCATTCCCGGAGGAATGTCTGGTCCCCTCCTCCAAGAAGAACGCGACAAACTTGCCAAACAAGCCCCCAAAGCACTCGCTACTGCTCGTGCCCTCGTCAAACTCTATTTCAAACTCGCAAAAGAAGACGAGGTGGGCTTAGTAGGCTACTATCTCAGTGAACCCACACACTACTTTGGTCTGCATAACAAAGGCGTACACGACATCTACGAAGGAACCCTACGATTCATTACCCCCGAAGGAAAAACTCTTCATAACTTTCAACCTACCGACTATGCCCAGTACATTGCTGAAGACGCTATGCCCTACACAACTGTCAAATACCCTTTCATTAAGGAACTCGGTCCAGATAAAGGCAATTACCGCGTCGGTCCCCTTGCTCGACTGAACGTTTCTAAGAAGATGGCTAGCGAAGAAGCTCAAGGATATGCTGACCAACTTTTCGAATTCTTTGGTGAACGCCCCATTCATGACCCCATCGCTTACAACCTCGCTCGCTCCATTGAACTTCTCAGCGCCGTTGAACAGGCTATACCACTTATCGAAGATAGCAGTCTCCAAGAAGACAACTACCGCATCCCCGTCGAACCACGAGCCGGTGAAGGTGTCGGCGTCATAGAAGCTCCCCGCGGTACACTCTTCCACAACTATTGGACCAACGATGAGGGTATCATTACCAAAGTTAATTTTATGATTGCCACCGGGCAAAATGTTCGCACCATTGAACAGGCTGTCCAAGCCAAAGCCCGAGAACTCCTCCCCGACCTCCTCAGACCCCGACCAGAATGCCTCAACGCCCTTCAACGTATCGAGCCCCTCATTAGAGCCTATGATCCCTGTATAAGTTGTTCAGTTCATATGATTGAATTAGTTAAAGATTAACCCGAATTAACATCTTAATCGCTTAAGCATCCAGTTTACAAGCCAAGCAATAATCCAGAAATACGGGTTAAAAATACCTATTAGCAGCTCGAATAAGGGATACCGGATTCTAAATAGCAGCAGAGTGAAAATTCCAATAACCAATACTAAAGCAATAGTGGGGAGCTGATGCAGCATTATTTCAGATGGCGTATTAAGATGTGTCTGGAGGAACATCACAATCCAGCAATTCTAGCTTGAAGGTAGTTTAACGCTAAAAGGAAGGATGTCGTTCGACATTTTGAGCTAAATGATATCGATTTCCCTGTTTTCTCCAAGAATAGTGAAGGCCATTCCGTTTTGGGTAATGAATAAAATGGGTGAAATATTGGTGTGCCCAATTCGTCGTGCTTTGATGGGGATAATGCTTTCATAGGCCTCTTCAGCTTTTAGTTCATAATTGCGGAGAAAAACGGTTTGACGGAGAACCAAGGTGCGTGTTAATCCATCCAGCTCAAAGAGTTGAGGGACGGCATTAACGATGGCGGTTAATTTGACAGGATGGTTGCTACTGTTATGAATGAAATATTTCACATTCAGAGCATCTCCACGAAACACGGTTTCCTTCGCAGGAATAAGATCGGTGGTAAAAGTGATTCTTGGTGGTTCCATCACCTTTTCGGTATCACACCATACACATCCCGCGATGAGCTGATCGATAGTGGGTTCAAAATCAGAAAAGGGACCTTCTAGGCTATTCCACGAGTGTAAACGTTCGCCATAGTGTTCAATAAAGGTGGTCTTCACAAGTGCCATAAGGTTCGTCAGATCCGAAGGGCGCTCATCGGGAGTAGCAAAAATCGCGACAAAATCGTTGGGTCTTTCAGTGAGTCCATCAACAAAAACTTCGGATCCCTCAAATTTCGCTTGACGGAAATCCCCGGTAGCAAATTCCTTTGATGATACTCGAAACGCCGTTAGTAGTCCTGAGAGCATATGGGGATCCACTTGATCGGTATACTGGCGTGAAAACGCATACGCTCCGTTGAGAATGATGAAGATCGCCTTTATCATCCTGGTTGACCTCCAAATTGGGTGTCGAAGTCGTTGTGTCCTTGTAGGAATTTCTAGCACATATTTGCTGAGTTTTCTTCCTTTCTCTTTTCCCAACCATTATGGTTAAGGGTTTCGTCGGAAGTGACAAACCTTGATTTCCATTGGAACTTTCTTGCTTTTCCCTCATTCAATAGGAAACCTTACGAACTAGTTCATTGAAAGGTTTCAAGCTAAACTACGGAGGTTGGAAAATGGCTGATGAAGATAAATTGACACTTGAAAAATGGCATAAGAAGATGGCCGTGGATCTCTTCAACTACACTTGGACCTTGATAGACAAGAAAAAACGAACTAAAGCTGAAGACGACGAAATGGTGAATGCATCTCATGCTTCACGCTATCATTGGAGCGTTCGGGTAACCAACAACTGGGACGCCACCCCCATCAATCTTGGTCGAGGCGACTGGCAACTCTCACGTGTATATGCCATACTCGGAAATGGAGAACGCGCTGTTTATTATGGCAAAACATACTTAGAAATTTGTAAAAAAGAAGGCATCAAAGATTGGGATCTAGCATATGCCTACGAAGCAATTGCCCGTGGCTATGCTGTTGCTGCCGATGAGAAAAATAAAACCAAATACCTGAAACTTGCAGAGCAAGCCACTGAAGCTGTAAAAGATCAACAAAGCAAGGACATGCTCTACGCTGATCTTAAGACAATCTAAGTGTTTTACATAGTTTTATCCAATCAGGACGGGGATTTTTATGTCTCCGGTTCTCCTTCTTTTTATTAGTGAATAATCACTTAGAGGTCGTTCGTGGTGACTCAAAAACCTTCAGCGAAGCCTAAACGCGAAGAATCCCAGTCAGCACTCACCATAGAAATGATCCTAAGTGATGCTAACCGTCCCATGACAACCTTTGAAGTGAGTCGCATCTTCCACGAAATTGGATGTCCTGATTCCCCTAGCCGATTACTCAATCAGCTTCGACTTGAAGGTAAAATTCATGGCAAACTCAGCATAAAACGTAAAACCTGGTTATGGTGGGCTCTTGCAGTACCCGAACCCACTGATGACTAGATTCGTTTTTTAAAAGATAATATCCGCTACCAGACCATATTGCTTAGATAGATCAACGATTTGCTCGCGGATTTGCTCATAATAGAGATTATCAGGATGAAGTGCCTGAAGAATCGCTTTTGCTTTATCTTCAAAGTGGCTAGTTAGTGCTTTTTCAATCACCGGACGATTGCCATACTTGACATTCAAACGGTCAAACAGCACGTACTCGACACCAGATTCAGCAAGCTCGCGAATAAGTTCATCTAGACTGGGAGAACTCAGATATGGGATAATGGGACCCACAAAACTATAGGTGCGAATGCCTTGGGCAGTGAGCTGTCGCAACGTTTTAAGGCGACGCTGGCTTGGTGGTGCACCAGATTCAAACACGTGGCGCACTTTTTCATCCAATGTGATAATAGTTATTCCTACTTCATTTTCTGTTGATGAGCCTAATAGATCCACATCACGGAGGACTAAATCAGATTTCGTTAAAATGGAAATCGGGAATTGCTGACGTGTTAATAATTCTAAGCAATGCCGTGTTATTTGAAATCGCCTTTCTAATGGTTGATAGGCATCCGTCACACTGGAAAAAAGCACAGGATTCTTTGACAATTTTTTCTTGCGTCGTAATTGTTGTTGTAGGACTCGGGGAGCGTTAATTTTCACATCCACAAAACTCCCCCACTCCTCACCCTGATGTCCAGTATATCGTGACATGAAGCGAGCATAACAATAAGAACAAGCATGTTGGCAACCCACATAGGGGTTAATAGCATAGGTTACTCCACTAATCCGGCTAGGATTCAGGATACTTTTGGCTGAAACCTCGTTAATTCGAAGTTTTGGTGACAATATTTTTCACACTAATCTTTGGGGATTGTATAATAAAGGCTCTTAACCCTCTCGGATAAGTGACTCCTAGCGAAGTTGAAAAAATAACAACACAGAAAAGGCAGCAAATCAGAAATGGACGACGGTGACATGCGCATGGAGAAAGAACAACTTAAGGCATTTCTAAGGGAACAAATTACATTGGAAGAAAAAATTATCAGAATAGCGAAGGCTAGCGTGAAAAATACGAAAAACGAACTTGTCCGGCATCTAATTCAAGCGATTGCTATCGACTCCAACAAACATGCACTCCTCATCAACGCCATCCTTGCCCGGCTAGAATCTAAAACACCATTTATTGATGAGAAGAAACGGGATCAACTTGGTAATAATATCAAAGAACACATCAGCTTAGAAGCTCATGCTATCAAGACCTATCAAGAACTGATTCCCAAAACTGAGGATCCTGGTTCAAAGCAAGTTCTCGAGTATATCCTCGACGATGAGAAGCGGCACCACAAACTCCTCAAACGCCTCTACGAACTCGTCATTGAAAAAGAAACTCTCACCGAAGAAGATCTCTGGGACCTCACCTGGAAAGATGTTCCATGGCATGGCGGACCTGGTGGTTAACTTTCTTACCAAAACCATCAGCGTATTCGTTTCTAGTTAATCGAGACTAACCAATTGCCTAGTCTTCAGTAAAAGATCGCGATATACCTTAGTACTTCAAACACTGCTACAACGCCGAATCCAATACCCATTGAGTATAAGAAATATTTTGCTAGCTTTTCTGAAGGCATCACTGTGATTATACCAGACAACACAGCACAAAAGATAAGAAAATATCCGACAATCGTGCCTTGAAAAGCCGCAAAGATGTAAGTAATTATGAAGACCATCACGGCAAATACAGATGCTACTCGTTTTCCAAACATAACTGCAAATGTTCGATCTCCCACCTGCTTATCGGCAGAATAATCCATAACTGTACTAAATGAATGAATACCCATCACACAAACCGTGATAAAATAAGCCTGAACTGGGATATCTAAAAGAGTTGCACCATAACTCACTCCAAGCAGCACCGGAGCGTAATAGTAAAAGATTCCATTGGACACCGAATCCAGTGGAGGGCGCTCCTTAAACCGCAACGGTGGCGCGGAATAGAAGTAGGAGAAGAATAACAACAAGCCCATGGCAAAAATGTTGGTGAGATTCAGAGTTATCACAGCGCTAGCAATCAACAAAATTGCAACCACCACGGACACTTTTCTCATAAAGGGAAAAAAATCCGTTTCCATCTCAATAGTATCAGGAACTGATTTCCGCGGATTTAGTTTATCTGCTTCATAGTCATACATATCATTCGTACCATACAGCAAGATACAATAAGGAATCGAGAGTAAAATTATCTGAAAAACAGCAAAGATTGTTAACGGTATACCAAACGCTGTTAGACCCAATAGAAAAACGAGTGGACCAATGAGCCATCCTAAGGGTCGACTAGTTTTAATGAGTAACCCTGCTTGAAACTTCACACGAAATTCGAGGTCGTGTTGGCTAATAACAGTTTGTATCAACAATCATGCTACAAAATCAGTTAACCGGCGCTGATAGAGTTGACGGGCTAACAGGCTTCCTCCCTCTATCCACGACTGTAAATCAATCCGGAACCCCGACATCATATACCGAATCGCTTCCTCCCGAGTATCAAATCGTAAATACGGCTGACGCAATGCCTCACGGACAATCTCACGGCACTTCCACACTCCAAGCGGCATGAGATGACTTGGTCGAGATTCACGAAGGGCAACGACGGACGCTTGGCGGCGTTCTTTGGCAAGATGCTCTGTAGTCATAACTCGGACCGCATAATAGCATCCACCAATGGATGCATAGGTTGTGCGACCCTTATGGGGTTCCCAATCACTACAAATACCAACATGCCTTCCGGAGGGATTCCAGGAGGTTCCGGGGAACCAGGCTTCCACGAGTTCATAACTCCACGCTTCAGGACTCATGAGAATTTTAAAGTGGTCTCCAAGGAAGTTATGCTCATATACTCGATATTCGTTAATGAAAGGATGCTCTTTGACTTGAGCACGAAAGTGACGTCCAACAGTACTATCAACGGCAGTGATACTCCATCGAGTAGGAACCATTCGCCGATTTGATCCAATACCGAAGGAACCCATACTAAATGCACGAGTAATCTTTGTAAGATTTACATCATTATTGTAGAGGTCCACAACTGCTGGAGCTGCCTTTAGGTCTCGATCCTCATACGCTCGTTCAAGTCGTTTATGCCCCTTCATGGTTCCTAACACGAATTTATCTAACATAGCTGATGGACCCATAGGTTGAACTTCTGAGTCAAGTCGGAGAGGCCGCCTGGGGCGTTTCTTGAATAATACCTCGGTTTCTACAGGACCTGAGGAAAGGGTCATATCCCGTGTATCATCGATAATTCGACCAGATTGTTCCGGTTCATGCACACTGACTCGGTGCATACCACGCACAAGTGAATAACGATATTCTAGAATTTGATTCAGGTCCAAGTACATCCAGTCTTCAGGTGAATCATAAATGGAGGTGTCCCCGATGACGGGTGGGACCAAGGGGCCAGCGTAGACTTTGGGCCATCCAAAACGTCCAACGAAGACCCCTGGCGGTGATGATCCCTCAAGATCCGTTCTATCGAGGAGGGGCTTAACTTTCAAAAAAGAGTAAAGCCGGTGCAGGAGGGGGCAGGAAGATTTCCCGCAGAGCATCTTGCCACCCTTGCAGACAAGACATCGGGTCTGGCTGGAGGAAGGTGACAGGGTCTGCATGGTTACATCTAGGTCCTGGGCGGCTTCGACACCATCCACCACAGGCGCTAGATAGGGTGCGACTTTGCGGACTTTCTTCACGAGCTTAACTCGTTTTGTTGAGCCTTTGCTCCTGAGTTGCCTCACATCCGCACCGCCATCGTGTAATTAGCTGCCCAGTCCTTTAAACCAAGAGAGGGCATCTGATAAGTGATGTTAAGTAATAGTGTGCTAACCTGTCTTTTTTAAATTTAAAATCGACGAATAAACTGTACTTAAAAAGATTTCAAGAAATGAAACATTTTTTTAACCTTTGAGTAGGGCAAACTCATTCCGGATCTTGTTTATTATATTCTGCTGAACAAACTTCACAAGTCTTTGCCAATACGGGTGCTATCGCTGATTGGATAACCACAGTCATTAG
>JABXGY010000210.1 GCA_016550395.1 archaeon
AAGAGGCGAGCTGTCAATCCCAAGAACATCAAAGCCCTTTTTCTGTAAATACAACGAATGCCGACCGGCTCCACAACCAATATCTAAAACTTTCCCCTTCACGAACTCCATAGCCTGTTTTTCATGGGGCGTCCACTCTTCATATTCTAAAAAATATCTGTTCGGCTCCGTAGAAGACGCCGTGATATACCCGTCATCGCGTTCCCAAATTTCCAGAACCTCGCGACCCTGATAATAAGCCCAAATCTCCTGACCTACCGCATCTTCCTCAGGCTTCATGGCTTTTGATTTTCTCATAAGACGGTGTATATACTAACCTGGCTCTTAAATTTGAGAACTTCATTCAAATGATGTTAATCTTTTACAGCATCTTCTAAGAAACAGCAAGTATGTCTTCGGCACTTAACAAACGCTGCACATAACTCACTGAAAACTAGCCTCTTCATTAAACATGGTCAATCCGTTGCAAGTCCTGCTATGTTGTCTGAATTAGCTGTTTGCTAATCTGTTTTTGTTTTACTAATTATTGAAATATATAGTTTCAATTATTATTACTAAGGATTTTATTAAGCTCAACGCCCATTAAATCAAGCAAGGATTACTTGAGGCATTTATTTGATACAATTTATTAAAAATCTTAGAACATTCCTAACTATAATACTACTTTTTTCAGCAGTTACTCCGGTTTTCTCTTATCCAATAAACTATAATGGTTCTTTATGGGAACCAGAATCTTCAGAAACAACTCATGCAACACTGACGCATCATAAATTACCAGTGAATAATGAACATTACCCAGAATGGAATAAAACAATTGGAGGCACTGGTAGTCAAACCGGTGTTTCCGTTATTGAATGTCGAAGTGGTGGCTATGCCATAGTTGGTCGAGGAACAGGCATGGGAGGCAGAGACGCGTTCCTTATCCGTCTTGATCAGGATGGTGCGGTTCTTTGGAACCAGACATATGGCGGTGATGACTCGGATGGCGCTGGAGCGGTTGTAGAATGTAGTGATGGCGGGTTCGCAATCACCGGGGGGTCATCGAATTTTACAACGGGAGACCACACTTGGTTACTTCGTACAGATGCGAATGGTAACCAACTTTGGAACTACACTTACCCAGTTAACAATAATGATGCATTTGGGACCATAATCGAACTCTCAGGCGGCGGGTTCGCCGTGTCAGGTTATACAGGTAGTTTCGGCGCAGGAGGAACGGACGTTTGGTTGGTCTTTTTTGATGCTCTTGGACAGCCGGTTCAAAATTTTACATATGGTGGTGCTGATAACGATTTCGCAAGTCGTATGATCGGGTGTCAAGGCGGTGGATTTGTCATTGCAGGTTCGACGCATAGTTACGGTGAAGGAATAAGGAGTTTGTGGTTGTTACGCCTCAATGACAATGGTGAATTGGTATGGAATCGAACTTATGGTGGAGCAGGTTGGGACAGCCTCTACGATGTCATCGAATGCCATGGTGGAAACCTTGCTCTAGCTGGAACCGCAAACAGCACTGGTGTAGGTACTTGGGACATGATTCTCATTCTAACCGATATAAATGGTCATGAGCTATGGAGCAAAACCTTTGGAGGCATCGATAGGGATGGAGCTTATGGTCTTATACAGCTAGCTGACCTAGGCTTTGCCCTAGGAGGTTGGACCTACTCCTTTGGTGCAGGATCAGAAGATATTTGGGTAGTCCGTACCGACCAGAATGGGATTCAAATTTGGAATCAAACCTTTGGTGGATCAAGCTATGATGAATGCTTTGATATTGCAAAAACATCAGATGGTGGTTTCATCCTTGTTGGAGATACTTACAACTTTGGAATACCCATCGATGTTTGGTTACTTTATTTCAAAGATGACTCTCAGCCCTTTACTCCTGCTATCCCATTAGAAGTCATTGTAATCGCAGTGATTATCATCCTTATAATCGTAATTGCAGGATTAATACTATATCAGCGTCGGCGAACAGCGTCTTGAATGCTTCCTCTACCATTTCTTTAAAAAGAAGGAGATAGACTAAGGCATTGTGTAGTTGTCTGGAATCTTGAAAAATAGCAAATAGGTCTTCGAAAGAAGGAAAAAACGCCAATAACACATCAAAAAATAGTCTACTGCAATGTAAAAGAATGCGCGAAAATTTAATTTTCAGATAGGAGTATTATTCGAGCCCCCCACAAAGAAACTTTGCACTTGTCGAAAAACGATTTGCCCATTGAGAAGGCAAGAGGAGAGGGCAAAAAGCAATACGATCATATATTGCTTCACTCGGCTTTTGCGTTTGGTTCCGAAGAAGGATGTGATTAGCTGGTAATATTGGGCTAGCGCTGCTTTTCCTTTCTCAGTGGTCTTGAATTCAAAAATACCCACTGTGGGTTCACTTTCTTGCTCAAGAAGCCCTCCCCTTGTGAGACTACTCAGTGCTTCTTTGGCGGCAGCTGTGTTGAGACCAACTTTCCGCATGAGCCAACTTTGTGTTCGCGGAGTTCGAAGGCACGCTTCTAATAATGCTGACCATATCTCGAATTTCCCTCGACGAGTTGCCCTGTAACTTGTTCTATCAGAGGCGGCGGATGTTTTTGGCATCAAGTCTCCCTCTGGGTACTGTTCACGTTTTGCTGGATTGAAAACTCAAGATTTGCCTGCCAAGTGGTAAGACCTTCATAAAGATTCAGCCAGCGGCTAACATATTGTCGCCACCTAAGGAAAATCCCAAGCCGAACCACCATAATAACGAAGTTGAAACAGAGAAATGGAATAATCGGCGTAAGAAGAAGGCGGGGAAGAACATACGGGTGTCTGACGAAGAAACTGACAAAGCTAAAGATAAGGATTCCAAGAATCGTCCCTTCTATGATCGGTGCCCTCTTTAAGTTTCGAATTATATTGTGGATTCTCTCTTGTTCTTGCTGAGTAGAATTGGGTGTCGATTCTATCGAAGGGAGAAGAACTGGGAAAAGGAGATTCATATAGGTAGTGAAATCTTCAGCAGTTCTAGAGGCATTAACGTCCACTTTTGCATTATCCAAGAAGCGTTTTGCAGATCGCATATAAACAAAAAATGCCTTCCAGCTATATCCAAAAATAAAAACAGTAAGTGGTATTGCAATCCATACTGGCGCAGTTATTAGGAGAAACCACAGAAAAGATTCTGCAATCACTGCTGCGAAGAAGACTACCCAGAGAAACCAGAGAGGAACCATCAATAGTGAGGCAAAGAAGTTAATTACGAAAAGGCGATGGCTCTGATACAACCGTGGTAACAGCTCTCTTTGACTACTAAGTACACCGTTTGCACTGAATTCCGCCTGTTTCAATCCACTTGTTCACCTTCTATCAACCATCAGCTTTATTCTGAAATCCATTTCAGTCATTGACCAGTATACCCCTGAAGACAATGAACCGGTATGAAAGGTGATGGCCGGCTCAGCGTCTACAGGAGTTGCTGCATGTATAAAGTTACTTTGTTTCTCCTTATTCTAATTAAGTATCAGGTCGAACCAGCCTTCGAGTTCCAACCAACACAACTAGTGTACCGAGTACTAGCAGAAATACTGTTGTGATTATTGTTCGACCGACGGCGGCGCTCAAGAAACCCCATGTCACAAG
>JABXGY010000211.1 GCA_016550395.1 archaeon
CGGAAAACTCCGCGGAGATCAACGAAACCATCAAGTGAGCCATCTGCCACATAACACAATTCAAGGGCGTTAGCTCCGAAATGCCTTGTATATCGAATGCATGAAGTGTTTGATTTTAACTGATTATCATCAACGTGTGTTTGGGGGAATTTATCATCTACTCCCACCAAACTCGGTTTATCGGATGTAGAATATGCGGGTTGAATCTGTTGTCGGTCTTTGAAAGCGCCCTTTCCATTAGTAGCATGGTAACAGGTTCCAGAAAACAAATCAAGTACTACTGCGGCTTCTATTGAAGAAAATAGTAGTTCAGACGCAAAAGCAATTGCAATACACGCAAATGAGATACCATGGCTCACATTTGTACTTCCATCAATTGGGTCCATAATGACGAAACCCTCTGGTTTAGAGCCTATCCTTTTAAGACCAGCCTCTTCACTGACCAATGTAAATGCTGAAAACCGCTTGAGATACTCCACCATGGATTGTTCTGCAATAAGATCAAACTGCTTCGTTACATCACCACCAGCACCTGTTCCCACTGTATCCTTACAGCTACTAGATTTTAGACACGTTAGAACATGAAGTCGAGCTAATGCTGCGGCATTCCGAAGATGCCGAACCCAAAAACATTGGTCGGTTAACGTTAAATTTGACACAATTACTCGAGTACTTTTTGTAAGAGAAAAAGTTTATCTCATATCCTGAAGTAGCTCTTCTATTCCGAAGCATTTGCAGGGGTGCCAGAGCTTGGTCAATCCCGTGAACGGCTTATAGATACTTGCTATTCGTTCAATGGACCATAAGGGCTGGGTTCAGGCCCCAGTGGCGTAGGCCTGCGCGGGTTCGAATCCCGTCCCCTGCACCAATTATTTTGAGAAATCACTTTGTAATAGCTTGAGTTAAAAAAAAGTGGCGGGCTCGGCGGGACTTGAACCCGCGACCCTCGGGTGTCTTTAGAAGACTGCTAGGAGCTCTTCCTTAAAAGCCCGATGCTCTGACCTTACCCACGTCGGAAACCCGTACGCGTCTGGCTAAGCTACGAGCCCGTAAAATATATTGATTTTCTCGGTGTTCAGTCACCTGCACTTTGCTATAAACCTTTTTGAGTTAATATGTCTTGTAAAAAGGCTAGAATGGTGTGCCTTGGAGTCTGAATGTTAGTGTTGGTAGTTCGAATCACCAATGAAGGGTATCGACTGATTGACGTTCCAAATTACAAGGAAATAACTCAAGAGCTCAATGAACGGTGGGATCACATCTTTGAAGAAGCGCGATGGGGATCAATTGATAAAGCTATGGAAATGTATTCCCAATTATTCGAATGGCTTGATCAGTTTGGTAAGAAAGTCTATCAATACCCTTATCGTGCAGATGCAGTTTTACCCCCAAGAAACATTGAAGCAGATGAATTAAAGGCGCTTCTGGGGAGCGAGCGACGTTGATATTCTTTTAGATGTCAGCTTTCTGCAGCAATGAGGGTTACAGTTTTGTCAACCTCAGGAAGTTGGCGAATTTTCGAGATTATTGTGTGTTTTAGTTGTCGGATATCTTTTACAATGATTTTCGCAACTACATCAAAATTCCAAAGAACCTGATAGGCTTCTTTGACTTCCTCGATACTCATGAGAGGTTCAAGCAGGTCATCTTTTTGAACGCCTTTTTTGGCTACAATCAGTACGTACGCTTTTGGCATGGTGTTCGCCCCACATAAACCCAATAGTGCTATTATCACCCACCAGTCAAAAGCCTTATCGTACATTAATCCTTCATTAAATAATAACAGGAAGGATACAAAATGCCAGCGACGCGAGCTTTGTTAGCAGAAGAAATGGCTGCAATCGAATTGAATACTGAATTTCTGGGTGTAAGTCGATTACTCCAAATGGAAAACGCAGGTCGTGCCGTCGCCAATGAAATTCTTCGGCGATTTAAACAATTACCAACTGTAGCAATATTTGCCGGCCTAGGGGGGAATGGCGGAGATGGCTTCGTTACAGCTCGTCATCTTGCTCCTAGTTGTCGAAAAGTACACCTGATAATATTGGGGAATCCATCTACCATTGAAAATAAACCTGCCGCAATAAATTGGGAAATCATCCGAAAAATGCGTCATTCAATAGAGCTCTATATTGTTCAAGATTCCTCTGAACTACCAAAATTAACTGCAACTGTGGTTGTTGACGCACTCCTTGGTACTGGGGTGAAAGGAAAACCACGTCCTCCTCTCATTAAAACCTTGCAAATAATGAATCAAATGGAAGGATTCAAGATTGCCATTGATATTCCAACAGGCATCCATCCTAATACTGGTGAACCAACCACCAAAGATGCATTTCAACCAGATTTAACCGTAACCTTTCATCGTGCAAAGGTCGGATTAGTGAAAAATAAGAAAAATGTGGGAAAACTAGTAGTGGCTGATATTGGTATCCCACCAGAAGCTGAATTGTATGTGGGACCTGGCGACGTTATTCGGGTCACAAAACCGCGTCCCCTCTTTACGAAAAAAGGTGATTTTGGCCGCTTGCTAGTGATTGGGGGTAGCCCGAAGTTTATTGGCGCCCCCATTCTTGCCTCCATTGGCGCGCTCCGTAGTGGCGTGGATCTTGTCTACTTAGCTGCTCCATCACACGTAATTGCAGCTGCCACCAGTCAATCTCCTGATATTATTCCAGTAAATTTAAACACAGAAAAATTAGTTCACGATGATTTACCCCTTATCGAAGATACCCTTACCAATGTGCAAGCCGCTTTAATTGGTCCAGGGCTAGGGGATCATCATGAAACACTCGATACAATCGGAAAGATACTCTCCATTACGAACCGATTGAAAAAACCCTTAGTGATTGATGCAGATGCTCTAAAAACCGTGTCCCGAGTCATGAAGATTGGCCCAAACACCATTATCACTCCTCACGCAGGTGAATTCAAACGCATCAGAGGGATCGAAGTAGCAAAACCCCTACTCAGACGAGCCCAACAAGTACGAGATTTAGCAAAAACGCTCAAATGCGTAGTTTTACTGAAAGGTCCTGTTGATATCACTTCCTCATCCAAAGAGACGCGACTAAACTGGACCGGACATCCGGTCATGAGTGTAGGTGGTACAGGTGATGTACTTGCGGGTTTGGTTGCTGGATTCCGAGCTCAAGGAATTAGCTCATTTCTTAGCGCTTGTGTCGGTGCCTTTACTAATGGAGCTGCGGGGCTATTGGCCTATCAAGACAAAGGACCCGGTTTAATTGCCTTCGATTTAGGTGACTACATTCCAAAAGTGTTAGCCAACCCAATGGCAAGTCCTATCGCCTATAGTCGTCGAATTCCCGTAGATGACTAAATTAAAGATGATCATTAATGTTCTCCAGTAAAACATCCGGCATATATGCACGCTGGCGTTTAACGATCTCTTGACTGTTAGCCGCACTTTGATAATCAGAAAGAGGATCCGCATTAAGATCTAGGAAATGAGGACCCCATTTAAAGAGCTTAAGAAGCGATTCTGCATCTGTAGAGTATCCCAAAATGAACAAAGCGGCTGCAGCGGCTTCGACCGTACTCAGCTTCCCTACTTTTCCATAATTAACTGGGTTTGCTGCTACTAGGTAAGGCAAGCACCGTGATTCTCCGCGCAAACGGTTTTGGAACTTTTCAGTGGCATCTTTCCAAGAACAGTCTAAAATTAGTATTCCTTTTTTTTCTGCTTGAACTCTGTCATCGGCAGAAAATGCCCTTGAGGCAAAGGGATTCAAAATAATAGGTCGACCCCGTATTTGGCGTGGGCTACGAAGTAAGCGAACTAGTCCATGTCGTGCTAATTTCAAGGCACTGCATTTTTTGGGGTCACAACCCGGAAGCCTTAACACTAGAATTTGTGGTACTGTCACTATTCCTCACCAATAAGAGAAAAGGTGCGGTCCAGTGATAAGAATAGCCCATCTTCTGTTCAACCATGCAAGTTACCTTACATGGCTTGACGGCATCTAGCTAAGCACCCTACCCGACACCTCAGCAGGCGCTTCATTGGTGTCCTATTTGGGCTTGCTCCCACGGTGATAGGCCGTTTCATCGGTTCCAACGCCGTCCTCAACAGATTAACCAGTGTATTGTTACCAGCACACCGCTCGGATTAACCTTGGATAATCCTCTACTGCATCATCGTCATCTCAGCGATGGTCGTGTCGTTGCTGTTCCTAGAGCAGAATTCTCATTCTACGGCTCACGCCGTACCGTTGCCTGTAGGAGGATGGAGCTTCCTCAGACGCTGTGCGTCCGGCAGCCGTCCTTTATCGCTGAACCACGAAGTACAGTTTACCTGCGTATTATATGACTGTTACGTGTCACGCTAAAATCACGCGATAAAATCATGGCAATACAGCAAAATTCAATTTAAGGAACGGTATGAAAACACCAATGAAGGGAACACTTGTGCAGCAAACAAAGGAACAGATACGTGCATTGCAAATAGTTGAAGTTCTTGAGGCTCATTATCCCCGAGAACCATTGATGCCCAAAGCACATACACCGCTAGAATACTTAGTCGCTACTATGCTTTCAGCGCAGTCAACGGATGTTCAAGTTAATCAGGTTACTATTGATTTATTCAAGAGATATCGCACACCCGAAGATTACGCCTTTGCTGACCCACTAGAACTACAACAAGATATTTTTCGCGTTGGATACTATAGACAAAAAACAAAGCATCTTCAAGCCGCTTGTCGAATGCTGATTGAAGAATTTAATGGTCAAGTTCCTGATTCAATGGAGGAATTGATCAGGTTACCCGGTGTTGGACGCAAAACTGCAAACATAATTCTTAATCGAGTATTTGGTATTGTTGAGGGTATTGCTGTTGACACGCATGTTTTTCGATTATCAAGACGACTTGGACTCAGTGAAGAACGCAATCCTGAAAAAGTAGAGATAGATCTAATGGAACTATTACCCCGAAAACAATGGGGTCGCGTCAATCGACTTTTCATAGCACATGGTCGGACTTTGTGTACTGCACGGAATCCCCAATGTGATATCTGTCCTTTGAATGCACTTTGTCCATACGCTGCCAATCAAGCCCTTGCAACCTAAGATTCCTCCTTTCATTACATCTCAGGTCATGACGACAGCTTTAAAGGCGATATTAAGCAACTATCGATTAGCGGGGTCTCACTTTGACAACCGACACCCCAACTCGGTATCGTTTCAAAATCATTGTTTGCGGCGATTGGGCCGTTGGTAAAACCTCCCTTGTCCGTCGTTTTGCCACTAACACCTTCACGCATGATTATCTAACAACAATTGACGTGAATGTCCTAAACAAAGAGTTGATTGTCGACGGCTTCAATATTAGCCTACAGATGTGGGACACTGGTGGTCAAGAACGATTCAGCCATTTACGCAAACGATATTATCGGGGAGCAAACGGTGTAATATTCCTATTTGATATAACACGACCCGAGTCATTCCGTAATATCGAGAAACGTTGGATACCGGAAGTCAATGGTGTCATCGAAGACTACATTCCTGCAGTTTGGGCAACGAAAGCTGATCTCGTTGACCAACGTGTGGTTAGTACCACATCGGGTGATCGCTTGGCACGCCGATTGAAAGCCTATTTCTTTGAGACCTCAGCATTAACTGCACAAAACGTAGAGAAGGCTTTTACTAGCTTATCACGGCTCATATTGAGTAAGGTTTTGACTTCTTCAAAAAAGGAAACGACCTTCACAGTCTAGGTTCTTTTTAGGTGCCAGAAAAACACAGCTTAATAGCCGATGAGCGGCTATGCTTAATGCCGAGGTGAAATGGAAACGCCAAAAAAGAAAATCCATCAAGATAAGAATCGGCTTAACGCCTTAGATGGAAAAACTTGGACGCGTTATTCCATTAGCATTTGGGATATTAGTAAAACCTCTGAAGAATCTGGATTGCAGCATCCAGCATTGTTCCCCCAAAAACTCGTTCAGCGTTTATTAGAAATTTATACAAAACCCGGTGACACCATCCTTGACCCATTCATGGGTGCAGGAAGCACATTAGTTGCCGCCCAACAATTAAATCGATCCAGTATCGGCTTTGAAATTGTCCCACAATTTATCAAAACAACTCAAGAACGACTTGATAATATTCCAATGAAAGTGGGTCAACTATCGAAACCAACCATCTATGCAGAGGATGCTCGAAACCTAGTACAGCTTGTGAATCCAAACTCGATAGATATGGTTGTGACTTCACCTCCTTATTGGGATATTCATCGTCAACGACGCACCGCGGATAGAAAGGATTCCCGTCCCTACTCATCTTCCTCTCAAGACATAGGAAACATCTCATCCTATTCTGAGTTTCTCAAGGCATTAGGGACTGTAGCAAAACAACTTTTAACCGTAACCAAACCAAACCGATGGTGTGCTCTTATTGTGATGGATATCCGAAAAAAGAAACACTTCTACCC
>JABXGY010000212.1 GCA_016550395.1 archaeon
AGTGATCTTATTGCTCCGAAAGGGTATGGAGAATTAACCAGTGGGGGCCAGCGGATTCATGATTTGGACCTACTTCTAAAACGGATAAAGAAGGAGAAACTTGATCCCACGGCATATAATTGGTATCTAGAACTCAGGAAATTTGGTTTACCTCCTCATTCTGGTTTTGGCATGGGATTGGAACGCTTCCTGGTCTGGCTTCTGGAGCTCAAACATATACGTGAGGCGTGTCTTTTCCCGCGCACACCCAGTCGAATACATCCTTAAATTTAATGCGAACTCAATCTTTAATAAAAGAAAATGAATCCAGGACAAGCTTTTAGTGAGATTCTCGTTCTAGTAATGAACGCGCGGATATCTTGGTGCCTTATATGGTAGTACATGCAGTGTGGATTATTGATACCAGCGGAATACCACTTTATCATAAGGCATATTCGCCTCTTGAATTTGATCCAACACTCTTTAGTAGTTTCTTTTCTTCGTTGGTGCATTTTCAAACTGAATTAATGGGACGGCAACTACAGGATATAACCTTTGAAGATCTCTCCTTCAGTTATATCGTTGATGCGGGTCTTGTTTTTCTAGCCTGTGTTAAAAAAGACGCTGTTACAGGAAAATTGTTGGAATCTCTGCGCGATGTGTTTTTTAGGTTCTTTAAAGATGACTTGATCCTGCTGAGCACTATGCTGCGAACAAGTCCAAGGGCACGTGAGTTATTACAGCAGTTTGAACTTGAGGTTGATAAACTAGTGGGATACGCGCCTCAAAAGGAACCTGTTCCGGTTCGAGTGACAACACTCTCTCGACTTCTACATAAGGACTCGCCGATTCGACAAGATCTGTTAAACCGGTTTGGTATGAATGCTATTCTAGTAATTGCCCTTTCTGATGGTCAGCATCGAATTAAAGATATTTCAAATGCCTTAGATATTCCTTTCCAAGAAGTAGAAAGTATAATACGTCATGCAGATCGACGTGGGTATTTGAAAGTCGTTTCAGCCTATAAAACAGATGAACCTGGTCTTGAATCGTATTTTCCGGAATAATAAATTACTTAGTTTCTTCATAGCTGCGGCGGGGATCCTCAGCTTTGAATTTGGCAAGACACGTTTTTTCAAAGCACTGAGAGCAAGTCTCGTCACTTTGTTCCCATCGAGCCCGGAAAAGTGTTAGATAAACGGCCTTAAGCCAGTTTGCCGTCGAATATTCCACAACATCATCTAAACCTACCAACCCTTTCTCAGTAAGGGGAGCGGTTCCTCGCCATACACCAGTATCATCCACTAATACGCCATTAAAATGAAGATGTGAACATAAGCGAAATTCTATTCCATTATTGGCTAGGGTTCGAAGTGCATCGGCTTGTTTCCATCGTTCTACTCCTTGTATATGAGCAGGAGGAGTAGTTAGAATTCGGATTCTTACTCCTGCTTCGTGTAATTCTTTCAATACTGTAAGTATATTTACTGCGGGTTTTTGTTGTTCTGGGTCGATTAAATCGACGGCATGAAGTTGGTGTGTAGCTATGAGCACACGATATTGAGCAGATTGTAACATCTTTAGTAGTTGTGCAGTGATTTTTGGTCCACGTAGAATCTGAACCTCAGCAACTCTTTCCTGTTCGGTTAAGCCCTCCGTGGTTGCATCTTGACCCAAATATTTTCGTTTCAGTTGTGTAGCGTTATTCGCGTACTCTAAACTTCGTTGCATTAGAACTCCACGTAATGAAGAGGTGTTGGCTCTTTCAGCTAGGCTACGGAGTTCTTGTGAGAGTTGAGTAAGAAGTTCAACTGCCTCAGGTATTTTTCCTTCCTCTTCAAGACGACGAGCTTCACTGGTTCTGATTCCAATTTCGCGGAGCTCTTTATCTAGGGACAAAATTATTCCTCCCAGAATCAAGCCTACGATTCGCTAGGTATTAGGGAATTTAATGCTTTGCTTATATGGTTTACAGTAACTGCCGATGAACTTTAAGCCCACTCTGTAGTATGACGAGTGTATGATACGCGCACTAGCACTCAGATTATAGGAGGGCAAAGTCAATCCCCCAGGTTCTCCGGAAAAGTTCACCATATTTTGAGGTCAATAACGTAGATACTGATCTCATTGAGCAACTTAGTCAAGTCGCTGAACGCCTCACACCCCGTGAAGATAAGAAATTAATCCGCTTCAAGTTCATTTTACAAAAAGCCGTAACACAATCACTCAAAGACCTTCAACAACTCTTTGCGCAGGTAGATTATACAATATCTCCCAGTCTTCAAAAGGCGATCCTTTCCAAACAAGGTGTGACCCGATTCGCTGAACTTCGATTGCGGAAAAGTGACTTGATCCTTAAACCAACTGGATTCTTAGAACTTGTAGAAATTAAACCGATTTTAACTTACAACCCTAAAGAGCGAATTTTTCATGCCAGGATAATGGATTACTACACCGTTCACCAATTTTTACAAAATAAAGGGTATCCTGTCATTACTCATTTTACACTTGATTTCAGTTTGCCTGGGGAAGTCACTGACTCTCTCCAATTAGATATGGTGCTACGAGAATATCAAGAAGAAGCACTACATCGTTGGGAAGGAGCAAAATGCCGCGGGGTTGTTGTACTACCTACGGGTAGTGGAAAAACGATTGTTGCTTTGGAGGCAATTCGAAAGTTAGCAGAAAAAACACTCATCGTTGTTCCCACACTCGATTTAGTGAGTCAATGGCGTGAAGATCTGCAACTGCTACTTCATGTTCCCGAAGTTGGAATTTTAGGTGGAGGAAAAAAGTCATCTAAACCCATTACGGTTGCAACTTATGATTCTGCCTCACTAAT
Organism: archaeon; assembly: GCA_016550395.1. Lineage (GTDB taxonomy): Archaea > Asgardarchaeota > Hermodarchaeia > Hermodarchaeales > Hermodarchaeaceae > Hermodarchaeum. The sequence goes on from JABXGY010000212.1 coordinate 2,822, forward strand.
GGCCCATCAGTTGACCACTAGCTTCGGGCTTTTAGTTTTTGATGAAGTTCACCATCTTCCGAGCCCCACCTATCGGTTATCTGCTGAATTCTCATTAGCTCCTCATCGTCTTGGTTTAACAGCTACTCCAGAACGGTATGATGAGTTGCATCATGATTTAGACCGACTTGTTGGTCCTACGGTATACCGAATAGCTCCTCAGCTTCTAGAAAAGAATGGTTATCTTGCTCCGTATGCGATTCACCAAATTCAAGTCACTCTCAAACCCGAAGAAAAAACTCGATATAACTCTCATATGCGAATTTTCCGTAATTATACGCGCCGGCTTGATGATATTGAGCCTGGTTGGCGCTTCGAAACGATTGTCAAACGAACCGTATTCGACCCTAAAGCCCGAAAAGCGCTCTCAAATTTAGAGAAAGCTCGACGTGTTGCGCTAGAGGCATCAGCAAAAATAGATCAGGTGGAGGCTCTTCTCGAACAATATAGAGATGCAAAAGTTATCATTTTCTCACGTTATACACGAATCGTAGAAAAGATATCAGATCTTTTTGGTATTCCTTTGATAACTCATAAAACTAAAGTCTCGGAACGTGAACGGATACTCTCGAAGTTTAAAGAGGGGACTTTTACTAAAATCGTAACTGGACAGGTTCTGGATGAGGGTGTTGATGTTCCGGATGCCTCAGTTGGTATAATCATATCGGGAACTGGAAGCAAGCGGGAGTTCATTCAACGGTTGGGTCGACTGCTTCGCCCTCAGAAAGAGCAAGCTATCTTATACGAACTTATAACCGAATCAACGTTAGAAGATGGTATTTCTCAGCGAAGACAGCTAGAGAATGAAGAATAAACCGGTTAGACGGTAGTCCCGTTAGTGGTTGGG
>JABXGY010000213.1 GCA_016550395.1 archaeon
CCCATAATTAGCATGACATCGCAATGTTCGACCCTCCGAGCCGTAATAGGGACAATGGCTACACAAGATACGATTTTCCCAAACCTGAAGAAAAAAAATCGCATATATAATCCACACTATGAGGAAGATCCACAGACCTGCAAGTACCAGTCCTAATACTACCGGTATTAGAATGACCAAGAATCCAAAGGCAAACATCAGCAGCGGTTTTCGATTAAAAATCCGCAAGAGCTGCCCATTAGATTCTTTCGTACCAATCCACACAATCGCAATAAGGAATAGAAAGGCAACTGTCCCTAACAATCCTGCCTCAGGACCCATAATCCCGCCAGTCAAAATCTCTGAACCTATACTTTGATACTGGAACAGTCCGGATCCTCTAATCCCTACAATATGATATAACACCATATTCCAACCAAAATGAAGACCAATGGGTAACCAGAGATTACGTGTCCGAGCAAACGCTATGCCAAACAAGATACCAGCTAAGATGACATTGCTAAACATAATGATTGCTAACATAAGCGGAAGCGAATAATAGACCATACTAGGGACATGAAATATAGCAAACATGACCGCTGAAATCAAGATTGCAAAGGGCATCGTCAAGCGGGTAGCAAGATTTTGTTGAATATATCCTCTACTTACCAACTCCTCTCCAACTGCAACCAATGCCTGATTTATCGCATAAACGGCAAGAGCTCCAGCAATCAGCCATAATGTCTGGTCAAGAAAAACTGGGATGAGTATGACCCAGCCTAAGAGCACTTCAAGCCAGACGATGAGCCAAAGAACAATTCCAGTGAGAAGAATACCAAGGAGTAATTCCAACCACCATCGTGATTCTAATCGAAATCCCAACTCTTCAGGAAGCTGCCGATCAACATAAATCCAGAATAAAAGCACGAGGAGAATACTAACATAATAGTAGATGGCTCCCACAATATCAATAAAATATGTCAAAGCGGTGAGTACAATAGTAATGGCGAACATGAACACAGCTGTAATCCATCGTGGAATTCGATGGTATGTTGACTCGGACATGGTAAAAACGTCAGTATCGTCTTTCCATAAAACTTTAGGTAATCATACAAATTCATCGACGCGAATCAAGACCTACGTGACCTGAGGAGGAATGAAGAATTCCACGGAGCATAAAACTCAGTGTTGATAAAACCCTTTGCAAAGGCTGTGGTATATGTATTCTCTTTTGCCCGGCGAAGGTCTTGGAAGAGGATACTCCAACGCCGTGGGGAGGTCATAGTCCACATCTTTGTGAAGGTGGCGATACGAAATGCATGCTAGTTCGTGGAAAGACGGGTGTGGCGTGCCGATTATGTGAGAAACGATGTCCGGATGTCGCAATTATGGTTGAGGTGGAAGAAGAATGAAGGCTGGATTATATTTTGTTGATGGAGGGATTGCTTGCGCTGAAGGCGCCATCTATGCTGGCTGTCGATTTTTTGCTGGATATCCGATTACACCTGCAACAAGTATAGTTGAACAAATGGCACTACGGCTTCCACAGGTTAAGGGTTATTATGTACAAATGGAAGATGAACTCGCATCGATGGCTGCAATCATAGGAGCATCTTGGTCTGGTGGGAAAACGATGACGGCCACTTCAGGCCCAGGATTCAGCCTTATGCAAGAAAATCTAGGATATGCGTATCTTACAGAAACTCCTGTTGTGGTAGTTGATGCTCAGCGATCTGGACCAAGTACAGGTCAGGCTACGATGCCAGGACAACAAGATGTCATGCAAGCTCGATATGGTACTCACGGTGATATTGCGCCTATTGCTTTCTGCCCGTGGTCTGTTCAAGAGATGTTTGATTTCACAATTCACGCTTTCAACTATGCTGAGAAGTTTCGGACACCGACTTTGGTCATGGCAGATGGTGAGATTTGTTACATGCGTGAACCCCTAACAATTCCAAAATCCAGTGCATTTCCTGTTCTTAATCGAAATCGATTTACCAAATCTCATCCTCGCCCCGAGGAAATCTTCTTGCGGTACGAAATGCCTCGATTTGGCGATGGACACAATCTCCTAGTTACGGGATCCGCACACCGTCCGAATGGTGTTCGTGATTATACTCCTACCTTTCATCGTGCAACGATTGAATGGATTTTCAAGAAGAGCCAACAGGCAGGTCAGGCTCTATTTGAAGAAAAATTGGATCTTGAGGCTAGCCATCTTGATTCTGCTGAATCAGTTGTGGTAAGCTTTGGGGCTGCTGCTCGTCCGGCTTATCATGCGGTTCAAACTGCTCAAAAGAATGGTGTGAATGTCGGATTTGTCCGATTGAAAACATTGTGGCCGTTTCCTGAAGCTCATCTAAAGGCCTTATTGAAGGATATTCAGCGAATCTTTGTCGTGGAGATGAATATGGGCATGATGGTTCATGAGGTCGCTCGAATTGCCTGTCAAGCTGATGTCATAAGTATCCCAAAGGTGGCGGGAGAAGTACACGATGCTAAGGAAATCCTGAAAGCGGTAATGGAGGCTGATGCAGTTTGAACAAATCTGAAAACAAGTTAGGAAAACCTCAGGAATATTATCGCGAACGATATCTGCGAAATTTACCGACTGCCTTTTGTGCAGGTTGTGGAAATGGCACAATTCTCAACTGTTTTGTAAGAGCTGTCGATGCTCTCATCCAAGATAAACAATTACAACACCAAAACTTACTCAGTGTCTCAGGGATTGGTTGTTCAGCATGGATACCCAGTCCGCACTTTAAGGGTGACACCCTCCACACTACACATGGCCGTGCAATTGCTTTTGCTACTGGAGCAAAAATCATGAATCCAAAATTGCAGGTCACTGTCTTCACTGGAGATGGGGATGGGGCAGCCATTGGGGGCAATCACCTCATCCATGCTGCCCGACGTAATATCCCGATGACTGTCATATTGGTAAATAATCTCAATTATGGAATGACTGGTGGTCAATCAGCTCCTACTACCCCTCTTCATGTCCAAACTTCAACCTATCCTAAAAACCCTGAAACTCCCTTTGATCTATCACAACTAATGCTGGGAGCTGGAGCCACTTATGTAGCCCGTTGGACAACCTATTACGTCAATGAAATTGTTGACACTCTCAAGGAAGCCATGATCCACCCAGGCTTTTCTTTCATCGAAATTATTTCTCAATGTCCAACCTATGCCGCACGGTTTCTCACTGAATTCCAAACTAGTCTTACTCCCAAAGAACAGGAACAATTCCGACGTCAGCCTGGTGCATGGATGTTGAAGGCTTTAAAAGGGAAAAAAACTGGCGTAGCAAACGGGCATCCACGATATCAAATAACCTTACAGGAAAAACCCATTGATCTCGGGGTCTTCAAACAAGAAAGGCGTCCTACACTAATTGATTACCTTCAAGGGCTTTGGAATAACAAAGGTGATGCGTAAATGCATTTGACAATCCGCCTCGCAGGGTATGGAGGCTATGGTGTAGTTACCGCTGGCCGAATATTAGGACTTAGTTTTACCAAGAAAGGATTCCAAGTACTTCAAACTGAATCACATGGTGCTGCGGCTCGTGGAGGTGCATGTACTGCAGATCTTACCATATCTTCTGACCCTATCTACGAGTTAAACTTCGATAAACCCAATGTTCTCATCGCGTTATCAACCCCAGCTTTCAAGAAGTGTTGTGCCATCAGTCCAGATTTGAGTAGTGACCTACTGATACTCGAGGCTGATATTCTCGGTGAACCAACTGTTCAACTGGGGCTCGCAGATCTTCCAGACCAAAACCTGATGAAAATCTATCAAGTTCGAATTCGCAGAATCGCTGAAGAACTAGGTCATGTCCGCTATATTGGGATAGCTTCGCTTGGCGCTCTTGCTGCCGTTGACGACCGCATCGACCTTAAGTTGCTTCGGGATACGGTAACAAAAGATGACAAACTCCGGCGATTCAAGACAACGAATTTACAAGCATTAAAAAGAGGTGCTACCTCCATAAGCCCTCTGAAGTTTTGAGCTAAAGACCTACAAAATGCCAACTGATAAGTTGCACGAAAAAGGCGATTTGGGATGAGTAAATCACGGATCCTGAATCATCTGAGTTTAATTATCGCAGCAGTCTGTTTTGGAACCATCCCCGTTTTTACTTTTTATCTCAGTCTTATGGGTGTTCCATCATTACAGCAATCACTTTTCCGCGCTATCTTTACGGTACTTTATCTCTTCATTGCCTTGGGTATAGCCTATTCGTATCGCACAGTCATGATAAAACGAGAACATCTTAGTCACTTCATTATTTATGGGCTAATTGGCATCGCCCTCTCTATCATCGTTTACATCACAGCAATAGCAATTGGGACGCCTGTCATTGTGGCTGTTTCGCTTACTTACCTTTATCCTGCAATCACGCTTATTCTGAGTCGTATTTTTTTGAAAGAGCAGTTTACGAAAATTCGACTTGTTGCTGTCCCTTTATCGATTGCTGGTGCAGTGATAGTCTCGCTGCCCCTAACTCCCTATTTAGCTCCCATTCCTTTAGCTGGTGTCATCTTGGCAATATCAAATGCAATTTTTGCAGCCTGTTATGTGGTGTTAGGACGGAAATGGGGTGGTCATGAAGGTTATCGACCGATTGTAACGACATTTTGGGGGTACTTCTTTGCAATGTTATGGATAGGACCTGTCATAGTCATTCTAAGTTTTTTTATTACTGATCCTAGAATTATTGGCTTTCAACTCATACTTCATCCGGTAGTGTGGTTACTCCTTCTGGGTTTTGCGCTAATTGGAACCGCAATTCCTTATACGCTAACAAATATTGGTGTTGAACAAATCGATGCTTCAGCCGCCTCTATCATTCTTTTACTTGATCCAATTAGTGCAGTTATATTTGGCATCTTCTTCATGGCACAACCTGTTGTTTTTTGGCAAGCTATTGGCGCGGGACTTATTCTCCTAGCAACAATTTTGATTGCTCTAGAACCACGGCTCCAGAGACGGAACAAACTGGAAAATGGAATGTAGCAAATCACTCATTGCAACCGCATGCATTATAACAAGAAAATGTGTTGTTCCTGTAGGGGTTGCCTTGTAATGTCTCTTCCTAAAGGAAAACTCAATTTAACTGAACTTAAACGTCTTGTTTTTCCTCTCTTACCTCGTGTTCAAGAATCTGGAACATTAACTTTAGACTATGGTACCACTACGGTTCATGGTAACTTAGTCGTTTCTACTGACCCGGTTATAGGTGTTCCACAGCAATTCTATGGATTTTTCGCCGTACACTATTCTGCAACTGATGTGGCTATGGCTGGGGCAACACCTCAGTATCTTGCTTTGGGAATTTACTATCCGCCAGATACGGAAGAGACCTGGCTTACCGACACTTTGAAACAACTCGGTCAAGAAGCAGAACATCTTAATCTACAAATCATTGGTGGACACACCGGAGGTTATGATGGCCTGCAAGTACCATTTATCGCAACTACATGTTTTGGCATGTTAGCTGGTGCTCCTCTCCAATTACCCAAAATAACATCAGGCGATGTTATCATTGCTGTTGGTCCAATTGGACGAGAAACCCTCTGGTTTATAGCAAATGTTGAACCCTCACACATTGATTCAATTCTTCCTCGTTCAAAACGAGAATCGATAGCGAAAGATTTGTCCTTATTTTCTGTGGTGCCCATAGTACAATCCCTACCCAAAGACCAAATATTATTGATGCATGATTTAGCGGAGGGAGGACTGGGGTTGGCACTAATGGAACTATTCACGGCTACAGGACGAGGAATCAAACTTCAGTATGAGAACGTTCCCTGGGATGAACTGGGTATTCGACTCTTCAATTATCTTAACTGGGATCCTTTCTTTTGCTCTTCTTTCGGAAGCTTTCTTGTCATTACCAAACCCGAATCAGCTGATGAAATCATCAAAGAGTTAAAGGGATCAGGTAGGAAATCAGATATCATCGGAACATTTACTCGAAAAAAACGAATCATAATTGAATACCCAGATCAGTCAAAGCCCTTAGAACCTGGTATAGATCCTTATCAACGATTTACATCAAAACTACCCTAAAGTCATATGACTTTTTGCGCACGCATCACCAGAAACGCCCCTAGAGCACGCAATAACCACCGGTTACTCAGTTTTTTTTCAATTATTGCACAGCTTTCTAAAAGCCGTGAAGGTGTAAAACTAGGAGCATAAACGGCACCTCGATATTGAATCTGGAAAAACCCATTTTGGTAAAGTGCACGAGCTACCTGCCAGGCACTGGGAAACCACGCAAAGCGAAAAACATCGGGTTTAACGAAACTTCGTATTCGACGTTCTGAAGCCCAGAGATTAGGAGAAGATAGAACTCCGAGGAGTAGCCATCCATTTGTACTGAGAGACCTGCAAATTTCGCGTAGGAATTGATTAGCATTAGAGACAAACTCCAGAACAGTCATGCTAAATGTAAAATCCGCAACTTCTTCTCGGAAAGGTAATTCCTCGCCATCAGCAAGAACAAGATGCAAACTAGTTAACTGGCGACTTTTTTGATAAACGACACCTAACATTTCCCAGGCGACATCAATTCCAACAATTTGACTAGATTCTGATGAAAGTAGAGCTAGTGACATCCCAGTTCCTATGCCAATATCGAAAATTACCCCTTGCAATCGACTAGGAAGCAGAGCCTTTATGGTTGCAGATTCTACAGCCCAAACATACTTACCTACTGGGGTTTGATACCATGCATCATAAAAAGGAGCAAGTGCCCCAAAGGCGTCACTTACAGCCTGTTTATGTTTGGAATTTGTTATTGGCTTAGTCAACAAGAAATCATCACTCATCGATTACTAATTCTCTCATAACGCCCTGAACGCGTTGAGTTACTTCTTTTGGATCAGAAGCGAATACAATAACCAGGGGTTCTAGACCATGAGCTCCCCAATCAAAAAGCACTTCAGGAACAAACTTGAGTTTTGATAATGCCAAAAGTGTCATACAAGCAGGAACCGGGTGGTTTTCAGGTAACCTAAAACCCACAACTTGAAATGCAGCCTTGCGAGCTGCTTCAACAATCGCCGCTGAATACCGTAATGAAATCGCCGATTGGATTTGATTATTCACACTGTGTGCCTTCAACATCACCTGACCCATGAAGGGTGACCATCCATAATCTACATCACCAACTGCTTGAGGTTGACCCTTTACAAGGATGATTCGACCTGTCAGACCAGCAACCTGAGATAGCTGAGTGGCATTAGGCAGACAGGCAACAAAATTACTTCCGACCTCCGGTATAAGTTGTGCAAAACTAGGCGTAAGTATTAGAGACTGAATACTGGTTTCCAGCTGTTTTTTTAGCGTGTCAGGTTGTTCTGACAATAACATCCCTCGGTGCATTGAACCGACTTTGTTCTTGATTAATACTTCCTTATGAACCTACGCCATTTTACACAAGGCTTATATACAACACGTATAACAACGCATGGTTGACACCCACTAAGAAACCCGAGAGGTCGAATTTATGACCGAGTTCAAATCCCCGCGATCAATGTATGTTGCCACCCTTGGCATTTTGGGTGCTTTAATGGCGGTTTTTTCTTTTGCTAGTATTGTTATACCTACTCCTCTTGGGAGTTATGACGCTTCATCAATACTAATTTTTGCTGTTGCCATTTTGTACGGTCCTGAAACTGGATTAATCGTTACTGTGATGGGCCAACTAATTGGCAAAGGTCTGCTCATCACATATTCTGGCTTACCAGCTGTATACATTCCTGGCGTTGTTGCTGTCCGTGGAATTGAAGCCTATATTGTAGGATACCTTGGGCGCCGATTTAAAGCAAGTCCGTATGGTGAATCCTTCGCAATGATTACCGGTGTACTCTGGGAAACCGGAGCTTTCGTTCTTGCTGACTTTTACCTTTGGACTATGCTTGGAGGAGTTCTTGCTGGGATTGGAGCCATAACGTTCACGGTTTGGACTATTGTTGACCTGATATGGGTGCCACTTGGATTGGCGGCGATATTTTATGTTCGAGCAGCTTTCAAAGCCCAATACCTTGATGAAGAACTAAATCTTGTTGATCCACCAGGGCATCGAGGGGTATTCTTCTTCAGTCTCTTCCTAATTATACTCTCCTGGGGATTAATCATATTTGCTGGACTGACGGGTTTATTATACTCTCCAGTCTTTCCTCCGCCTCCACCCTAATCTATTAAGAGAAAGATATCTCTCGCAAGGGATAACTTTTAAGTTAAAATAGAAACGTTTGTGGGAGTAGTGGTTGATCCAATGGGTGTTGGTGCATGCGGCGGGTTATCAACAAGGTCATGGTCGAACTCCTCCAAGGGGATATCACCGATTTAGCAACAGATGCTATTGTGAACGCAGCAAGTGAATCACTACAATTGGGTGGAGGAGTCGCTGGGGCGATTCGTCGTCGCGGAGGTCCAGCTATCCAACACGAATGCAACGATATTGGTGGCACACCTGTTGGTACAGCTGTTATCACAACTGGTGGTAACTTAAAAGCCCGCCAGGTTATTCATGCAGTGGGTCCTCGCTGGGGTGAAGGTGAAGAAGATCAAAAACTCGCTAGCGCAGTACGAAGTAGTTTGAAACTTGCTGATGCAAAAGGTTTGCGAAGTATTGCTTTCCCGGCAATTAGTACAGGTATTTTTGGCTTCCCCAAAGAACGTGCGGCTAAGGTCATTTTGTCAGCCACAATAGAATATCTCAATCAATCGAGAACTTCATTGCGCCGCATTGTTTTTTGTTTATATGATCCTGTAACATTCAAGATTTTTCAGGATGCGTTTAATGAGATTACTGTTTTACAAAAAAGATGAGATGTGTCATTGCATTCATCATACGACTCCATGAATCTTCCACTTCATCATTGGGTAAATCTGATCCCCCCACCGCATAGCGTGTGAAGATAATCTCAGCACTATGATACAATGCGTGTAATGTAATATGGGATACAACCCATCCGAGGCTAGGCTTTTCGTCCTTCGTAGGCGCTTGAAACCGGAGTTCATCCTCTGAACACTTCTTTAGTTCTCCAAGAATACGGCTTTGGACTTCGTCTAAAAGATCAATTGCAATATCGAGGGGAACCTGTTTTGCATAGACGATAACCTTTCGCCCTGTGGCTGCTAGCCAATAAAGTTCAGAATTTGCGATATGGGTTAGATAATAGAGAATAGTCCGTGAATCTGGAGTAGCCTCTTTTGCTGCCTGCTCCGGTGTCAAGTCGGTTAGCAGGTAGCTTAGATGATCTCGGGCAGCAACATAGGCTGCTTCGAGACCACTGCGTAAATCTTTCGGTGGCTGGGGTGTCATAGATTACACCCTTACGTCTGTTGAACTAAAGTTTTTGCTTGAACTTTGCATTCCATGTCTAACTGGATATTTACTGATGCTTCTTCCCAAAATTCTATAAGCGGCAGAAGGACATGAGTGTTAGAAGGTCACACTGTTGGTCCTGGATGAGCCATCTGGAATGCGGGTTACGCTTCCTTTTACAGCAATTGTCAATCATGACGAATTGAAACTTGCTCTTCTACTTAATGCCATCAATCCACGTATTGGAGGTCTCCTCATCACTGGACCGAAAGGTACAGGAAAAACAACAATTGTTCGCTCCTTGGCAGTTCTTTTACCAGAAATACAAGTCATAAAAGATTGTCAATTCCGCTGCTCTTCCGATGATAACTCTGTCCTTTGTGAGACTTGCCTGGCGAAACTCCAAGCGAAGCAGAAACTCGAAACTGAAAAACGTAAAATGCGTGTGATAAATCTCCCCTTAAGTGCCACTGAGGACCGTGTTGTTGGAAGTCTAGATGTCGAACGAGCTATTCGGGATGGCGTTGCAGCTCTTAAACCAGGGATTCTAGCTGATGCGAATCAGAATCTGCTTTACGTTGATGAGGTGAATCTGCTTCCTGATCACATCGTTGATTCACTTCTTGATGCCGCGGCTACAGGTGTTAATATAGTTGAAAGAGAAGGCATCTCAGTGAGCCATCCTGCCCGATTTATTTTCATTGGCTCAATGAATCCAGAAGAGGGTGAACTCCGTCCTCAATTACTAGACCGGTTTCCGCTCCACGTTGCCATCCAACGTCCCTTCACAGAAGAGGAACGTGTCGAAATTATTCGGTTGAATATTGCATTTGAACGTGATTCGAAAACGATGAATGCAAAATGGGCACCTAAAGAAGAGAAATTACGCAAAGATATCGCTGCAGCACGTGAGCGCATGAAGGAAGTTGTAATTCCTGAAACTGTGATGCAACTTATCGCGAATCTTACAACACGTTTACAAGTGGATGGTGCACGTCCAGATATAGTAATCGCAAAGACGGCCATGGCGTTTGCAGCCTTTGATGGTCGAACGGAGGTCACAGTTGGAGATGTTGAAGCGGTTGCCTCGCTGGCTCTCAGCCATCGAACCCGACAACGCGGGATTTTAGAACCCCCCAATCGTGCAGATATTAGTTCCACCTTGAAGGAAGCAAAAAAGAAAGTTAAGACAAAAGACCCTCAGTCGACGGATAAATCTCCTTCTGATAAAGAGAAGCATAAGAAGCTTACTCGGAAATTTGGTCAATACTATCCGCTAGATAGCGATCAGGATGGTCAACGTTTTTTTGGAACCCCACCTAGCAAAGGTCCCCCAGGACGATGCTCATATTTAGGGTTTGTCTGTTTCTACATCGTCATCGCTGCGGCAATTGGTTTACTAATCCCCTTATTCCCTGTGAATTTCATAATTGGAGGCTTGATCGCCGCAGGATTAGTACTCTTATTAGAACGAATAATGCGGCGCTATAGAAGCCCTTATTCCGTGATGCCCTCTCTTGCCTCTGGAGATAAGCCACCAGATCCGGGAGGAAAATATCATCGCGCAAGACATACAGGCGAATCTACGGGACCTCCAACTATTGGCATATCAACCCCCTCATCTGCTAAAATCTCGATTCAACAACAACCTCGATCCCCTAAACCCTTTTCCCCCTCCCCACTCATCAGACTTGAGGAAGGTAGACCTCTCTTTCATCTTGAAGATTTATTAGAACCCCGATATTTTGGGCGCCAACGAGCCCCGAAGTGGGCTATTCAACAAGTGGGACGACGTGCTGGCTCGGCACATTCAAAAAACGCTCAGGGAGGGGTCTTGTTAGGCTCAAGATTACCCTCTGGTCCTCCACGGAATATTCATATCCCCTCGACCATAACTGCCGCTTCTCTTCACCAGGATCCTGCTGTGAGTCGAACACCCCGAGTCCACATTCGGCCACGCGATATTCGGGAAAAACGATTTCGGAGTCGAACGCCACTCACAATTATATTCGTTGTCGATCTGAGCGTGTCTATGGTGAAAAACTTCGAAAAACTCCAACTATCCCTGATTGCTTTTAAGAACTGTCTTGAGGGTACAAAAGATCGGGTTGGACTTATTGCTTTGAAAGATTGGGGTGCTGCAGAAGTACAAACACCCACCACAAATTGGACACGTTTAGTAGCTAAACTGATGACCCTACGACTTTCTGGTTATACTCCCCTTGCTGCAGGATTAAAACGAGCTCGTGAAACCATTAAACGCGAACGACGAAGGAATCCTGGTACTCTTCCCCTGATTGTCGTTTTTAGTGATTTCTTACCGAATATCCAATTGAGTAGCAATGACACCCCTGACATGGGATTACCTGAAGCCATTGCAGATGTGCTTCACCAATGCTTCCTCCTAGCAAATGATCGTATTCCCCTCATAACAATTAATTTACATCATGAGTTCTTCAAAATAAAAGGCAAACGTCATCATAACGTCATTTTAGATTGGGCTCACAAAAGAGCCCATGAACTAGACACGCCTAACTATATTGAGGTAGGAATTAAAGAAGATAAACTCGTGCCATTTCTAGCATTTTATATGGCGTATATCACTTCAGGACGTACTTACATTGGAGATGAGCTCACAACACCAACCGAAATCATTAGAGAAATTCACCGAATCGCACAAATCCGAACATAACAACGCAATTATTACCTGAACTTTTTTTAGCAAAGCTTATCTCTTTTCATATCTATCAGTGAGAGTAAGACCTGGGTGCGTTGATATGGCCCAACTGTATAGTCTGTATGTTGTTTACAGGGATGGACGGACTTTAGTACAGAAAGACTTTCAAATTGAAAATATGGAACCCGATCTTGTGACTGGCTTTCTATCAGCTGTGAGTATGTTTTTGTCTGATCTTGTTGGGCGCATCTCCGCGGAAGGTCAACAACTCCGAACAATAGAACGTGAAGACGGACGGCTACGGGTCATCGACCGAGAAGATGTGAAGATTCTCATTGAATATGGGCAAAACATCTATGTAGCTGCATTTTCAACCCATGATCTGGTGGCTATTCGAACGCGAATGCGTACACTCATTAATCGAATTGAACTTCAAAAAGGAAAACTCTTACAAAATTGGTTAGGTGATTTAAGCCCATTCAGAGAATTTCAGCCATTAATTGATTCTCTTTTTCGACCATTTGCTGTAACTGAACGGTATGTTCCAGTCCGTGTTCATACTGTCACCGAAAACCAGGTTCCTTCCAAACTTCATCCTTTACTAAAAGTCGTTAATGATACACAGTCAATAGAAGAACTAGCCACCATTCTGAACCGACCGCTTTTTCAAATCATTGTGGATTTTCAGGCTTTGCAGAATCTTGGGGCAATCTTATTGGAGCGGCGATTAGCTATCGAAAAACTAGTTGCTTATCCACCTCAATAGCAACTTTGAAAATAACGACTATGTCGATTTTTCATCTTGTTGGAACTCTCGAATGACTTTTTCCATTTCTTTCAAACTAGTATTGATTGTGTTTCTAAGATCATTGAGTTCCTGTTCTAAGCGCTCAAGCTGTTGCCGAAGGTCATCGATTATCTCCTGGGTCAGCACTTCATCAACGGTCTCAATTGGAGCCGTTAACCGTGTAACTGATGGAATGGGAGTAACTCCTGCCAGCCAGTAAAGAGCTTGAACGATAAATAAGTCATGATCGCTAGCCTGAATATGGTCGTTGAAGAAAGGTGTGGCACCACCAATTGCTAATATTCGTCCCTTTCCCCCCTCAGTAGTAATAACTATTGTTGGGTTACCTGGAATGTTTGCTGCCCTAAAAAGATGAGTACTCAGTTCACCTGGTTTGATACTTGTTCCTGTAGTAAACTCAAGTTGACGAATTCCTTCAACGACAGGGTGTTGCGCACTTGGTATGGCTGAAATTTGATCCTCTGAAATGGCGATGGCCTGATCTGAAAATTCAAAGTCAAAGTTTTTTGTTATTGCGTTGAGATTTGTGTTACGAGCGGTATCGCCGCCTTTTCCAAATATCGTTGCTCCACTAATTAATAACAATCCTCCCCCTGATTCCACAAAGGAGCTTATCGTCGAAATTTCGTCTGAATTAAATGTTGCGTTAAGTGGATTCCCAAGCACCAATACATGATAATTCTCAAATAAATCGGGAGTAAGGGGATTCTTCGTTAAGTTAGCATTAATTGCATTTTTCTTTAACAGTTCGCTTAACTGGGAAAGTTCTGGTTCGTCTGGTGCTACTTCGTTGTTATGACCAGTATCAAAGAGAACCTTGATGGACTTTGGGGTAGACATAACTCTCAACCTGCAATCTCCTATCAGGCGCCGGAGTTAAATATGCTGCTCGAGAGGTTTATACTAAGTCCTTTCATACAAAGTAGTGAATATGGTGAGTGGCGAGAGTGACAGTGACATCATTACGGGTTGTTGAAGCCAGTGCAGTCGATGTGGGACGCTTCACAGTGCGTCTTGATCCTATTTACTTAGACCAACTTCAGCTGCCAGATGGCTCTGTTGTTGAGATAATAGGAAAGAAGAGTATTTGTGCTATGGCTTACCGGGACCAAACACTTCACAATCGTTCAGTAATCAAAATGGATGGTCTCACCAGGCTTAACGCTGGTGTCCGTATCGGAGATTTGGTGACACTCCATGGTATTGATACGCAACCTGCTAGAAGTATTGTATTAACTCCGCTAAAGGGTGAGGAGATTCATTACCGTCAAGAATTGGCCGCCTCTCTTTTGAAAACTAATCTACTGAACAAACCTATCAAGAAGGATATCGTCATTGCTGTCGGAAAAACAGCTTTTGCATTAGGTGAAGCAAAATTCTATGTAGCCAAAACAGTTCCAACGGGAACGGTCACTGTTATAGCAAATACAGAAATCCAATTGCTGAAAGATGCGCCCGAAGAAATTCAAGCAGTAGCTACAGTGACATACGACGATGTAGGTGGATTAGATGATGCGATTCACCGAATTCGCGAAATTGTAGAACTCCCGATACGCCATCCTGAACTCTTTACCAGACTTAAAATCGAACCACCGAAAGGGATTCTTCTACATGGACCACCCGGCTGTGGAAAAACACTTCTCGCCAAAACTGTGGCGACAGAAAGTGAAGCGTATTTCCGAGTAATCAACGGTCCCGAAATCGTTAGTCAATATTATGGTGAATCCGAAAAATTCCTGCGTGAAGCCTTCAAGGAGGCAGAACAAAACAAACCTGCAATTATATTCATCGATGAGATTGATGCTATCGCATCGCGCCGTGAATCTGGTGGAATGGAGAGTCGAATTGTAGCTCAACTGCTTACCTTAATGGATGGTCTTAAGGACCGCGATCAGGTCTATATTCTTGCTGCAACCAATCGACTTGGAGCCCTCGATCCCGCTCTTCGCCGACCTGGACGTTTTGATCGTGAGATTCACATTCGCGTTCCTGATACTCGCGGACGGCTAGAAATATTACAAGTCCATACTCG